>JAJYRY010000030.1 GCA_021793855.1 Thermoplasmata archaeon | reverse complement strand
TCTTGGCAGCTTCATTCGTTTCTCCCTTAGACTCTTCTATCTTTCCCTCTACTACCAAGAAGTTGATCTGAGAAATGTCCTCTCCAACGGTATTTCCTCTTATGTTCTTCTTTTTTCTGAGGCCATCCCTCTTCGGATGGAATCCAACTCCTCCTGTAAGCAGAACTCTCTTTCTCCTCATTCCGGGGAAATCGTTTCTCATTGGGAATCCGTCCTTGTCGCTTCCGCCTGTTATCTTGAGCTTTGTGTTGCTGAAACCCAACAAAGATCCGTCGAGCACTTCTCCTATTTTCTTCCCGTACAGGGCACTCTGCCTATCCTCGGGTACTTCCAGTTGTCTAGTCTTCCCGTCAGAGGTAGAGATTACAGCCCTTATGGTAACCATTACTTATATCACCGTTAAGGTCGATAGTTTGACGAATCATAAAAAGTTCTCGGTGAGTTTACTGAATGTAGTACGTGCAGAGGCAGCATCCCGTTCAGGTTGTATTCCTGATGACACTCTTTGCGACAAATGGAGTAGTGCTTTGGGATATGTTGGCCACCCTGATCCTGAAATCGACAGTCTTTGTACCTTTTCCTTTCTCCAGAACCATTACAGGATTTAGATCGAGTTCCACTATCTCTGGATTGTCGTAGACTAGATGGGATATTCTGACTATTACGTCCTTGTATCCCTCCTCATCCGCCACAATGCCTCCGCGGTATCCCTCGAGTATCTTGGCGGTCCTGAGTTCTGAAATCATCTGATCTGCGTCTTCCCTGTCGATCGGAGCGAGTCTCGTCGAAATGTCCTTTAGGAGTTCCACGAGTTTTCCTCCCATTCCCGCCACAACCATCGGTCCAAAAGCAGGATCGTGCGTGGAACCAGCAATCATCTCAATACCATCCGATACCATTTCCTGGACTACGAGGTAGTCGACTGCAAATCCTTTTGAGTTCAGCATCTTTATCATAGAGTTTGCCTCTTCTGGTGCTTCTGCAACCGGGATATTCAGTTTGACTGCACCTACATCACTCTTGTGAATAAGTTTGGGACCGTACGCCTTGATCGCCACATTTCCCTCCCACCCCTGTATCCTCGCCTTGATTTCTACTGGGTCTATGGCTGTCGCAGTTTTGATGGTGGGTATCTTGTATGTGTTCAGCACAAGATTGCACTCGTTATAGCTCAACCATTCCCTGCCCCCTCTGAGCGCTTTTGAAATAATCGCCTTCACACTTTCCTTGTCTATACCTCTTTCCTCAGTGATCTGCCTTGCCGGAGCATATCTCCACTTTCCATACTCCGCTGCCTTGGACAGGGAGATGGCAGCATCTTCTGGGAATGGGAATGAAGGTATGCTGATACCATCCCCCTTCAGGATCTCCGATATCCCTTTGGTACCCATGAAAACGGAAACTACTGTTTTAGCGTTATTGACTTTCTTTGTTCCTTCAATAATATTTCTCGCGACCTCGTTAGGGTCCAACGCACCCGGAAGGATAAAAATGACTACGATTGAATCTATCTGATCCGTTGACCCGAGTATTTCTAAAGCCTTGGAATACGCGTCAGGTCCTATGCCCGCGGTCATATCGACCGGGTTCCTGACGCTTGCGATTGACGGTAGAATTTCTCTCAGTTCTTTCTTCGTGTTCTCGGAAAGGTCTGGAACTACTAGACCGTGGGATTCACACGCGTCGGCAGCTAGAATTCCCGCACCTCCAGCGTTCGTCAATATGGCTATTCTATTTCCCTTGGGAACAGGTTGATGGGCAAGTACTGAAGTGACATTGAACATTTCATCTAGCGTGTCACATCTAATGATTCCGCTCTGTTTGAACAGTGCATCCACAGTGACATCTGATGCAGAGAGGAGTGCAGCGGTGTGGGACTGTGTGGCCCTGAAACCCGCAGATCCCCTCCCGCTCTTTACCACTACAATCGGTTTCTTCTTCGTTATCCTTCTAGAGAGTTGGGAGAATTTAACCGGGTTTCCGAAGGATTCCAGGTATAAAAGAATCACATCCGTGTTCTTGTCATTCTCCCAGTACTGGATCAGGTCGTTTCCCGAAATATCCATTTTGTTTCCAACAGAAACAAACGAGCTGAGGCCTAGTCCAAGCTTGGTTGTAATGTCAAAGACCGCTATTCCTAGAGCTCCGGATTGGGACAGGAATGAGATTCTTCCCTTGACTGGTTTGAAAGGGGAGAACTGTCCGTTGAGGCTAACTTCCTCAGAATTGTTGACAACTCCCATGCAATTCGGGCCAATTACTCTCATCCCATATCTGTCACAAATTTCTGTCAGCTGATCCTGACGCTTCTTGCCCTCTTCCCCCACTTCAGAAAATCCCGAGGTGATGATCACGAGCCCTTTCACTCCCTTCTCTCCGCACTCTTCTATGACTCTAAGGGCTGATTCTGCTGGCACCACTATTAGTGCCATCTCTACAGGGAAATCGATGTCCTTTACTGATTTGTAAGCCCTTATTCCCTGAATAAAGTCGTGCGATGGATTGACCGGGAATATCTGCCCCTGGAAATTGCTTTCAAGCAGGTTGAAGAAGAGCTGCCCACCAATGGAGCTCCTGTTGGAGGAGGCTCCGATGACAGCTACGCTCTTGGGTTCCAAGAAAAACTTTACTGCATTTACTGCGGATATTGCTTCCCTGTTCTCGAAATTCCTGATTGCCTCCGGAAGCGAGGAAGGGGAGAACCTCACTTTTAGGGATCCTGGTCCAGCTTCTGACTCAACCGCAAATCCCATACTTTTGAGGACTGCTATCATCTTATAGTTCTCGGGGGAAACGTAAGCAACGATCTCACCCGCCCCAGATCTCACCGCCTGTTCTGCCATCAATCCCAGAACTGCGGTTCCAAGACCAAGGGATTGATACCTTTCATCGACTAATATGCCCATCTCTGGGATGTTCTTGACTTTCTCGTACAAAGCACCGTGCGCGATTATCTTTCCATCCCTGAGGGCAATTACGGAGATTATATCTTTACCTAGGAGGAGCTCGATGGCCCGGTCTCTTGGAATGTTTTGCATGAACCTTCCAATGATCGCAGAGTCTGATATGGAGTGGATGAATTCCTTGAATTTTGACAGATCCCCTTCAGTATATTCCCTGACAACAACCAGGGTTCCGTCCTTTAACACAATACCTGAGTTTGCTATCACTATATCCGATTGCGATGGAGTTAAAGAAAGTTGTTGGTTTTTATGGAAAACTTAAACAGAGATGACGAAGACAAGCGGAAGGCGAATACTTGGATTCTGAGTCTCTTTAGATATTGTTGAAGTACTCTGCGTTTACTTGTTCGAATGGATGAACCTCTCTATCAAAGGTATCTCTCACTTGCTTTATCAGAACTTCACGTTCCACCTTGATGTAGCCGATGGTGCTGGGGTCGAGTCCACAGGGACTTATCTTATTGAAACCAGCAATTACTTCCTTCGAAATATTGATGGCCACACCATGGAATGAAATCTTGTCCTTTATGGCGAGACCGATTGAAGCTACTTTCTTTCCGTCCACCCAGATGCCAGGCTCATCTCCCACTTTACCTTCAAACCCTAATTTCCCTACCGAGGTGATCACAATATCTTCAATCAGGCGGACGTATTTTTTGACCCCATCGATCTTGTTCTTTTCCAGGTCAATTATGGGATAGATCACAAGCTGTCCGGGTCCATGATATGTCACATCTCCACCCCTCTCAGTCTCTATGACCTCCACTCCAAAATAATTTTTGGGTTTCTTTCCCCGTCCCACAGTAAAGACTGGGGGATGGTCTAGAAATAGCAGGACGTCTCCCAGCTCTCCTCTCCTCACCTTGTCTACCAGTTTCCTCTGCAACTCGAGTGAAATAGAATAATCGATCGTTCCAAGATCAGCGACTGGATTTGTAGTGTAATGATTTCCCATAAGTGGCTTCCGCAGCCTCCTTCACACCCTCAGAGAGTGTAGGGTGGGGATGCACAGTCATTCCGAGATCCTTGGATGTAAGTCCCGATTCCACAGCCAGTGAAATCTCGCTTACCAACTCTGAAGCTCTGGGAGCAACGAATGCTCCCCCCTTGATCACAAAGTTATCGTCCACGTAAATCCTGAATACCCCCTGGTTGGCATTCATGCCTAAGGCACGACCGTTCGTTGCCAAGGGTATGTTGTTGAACTTTTCTGTCTTTGTTCCAGTTGTCGCGATCTCAGGGTCCGAATAAATGACGAAAGGCATGGCGTGGTAATCAACTTCCGCGATTTTCCCCGATATGTTTTCCGCAGCGATCTCGGCATCATAGAACGCCTTGTGTGCTAGCATCGGTTGACCGCTCACATCCCCAACTGCATACACGCCTTCCACGCTAGTTCTTTTTCTCTTGTCCGTCTTTATGAACCTCCCATCCATCTCCGGATTGATTTTTTCTAGCCCAAATCCTTGAGTGTTTGGTTGGCGTCCAACAGTCATAACTACGAGCTCTGAATTCAGGAGGCTCCCGTCTGCTAAACTCACTGTGTATCCATCAGCCTTTGTCACCTTCTCTACCCTGGCTCCGACGATTGTCTTGATCCCGAGCGTATTCATCCTCCTCTCCACGAACTTGCTCAGATCTGTATCTGTACCTGGAAGTATGTTTGGCATCATCTCAACAATGGTCACTTCGCTTCCCAACTTCGCAAATGCAGTCCCGAGTTCAATGCCAATGTAGCCGCCTCCGATCACGACTAGTGACTTTGGTATGTGGTCAACGTCGAGTATGTCCTTGTTGTATAGCACTTCATCAATTCCCTTTATCCTGGACGGTACTGAACCAGTCGCTATGACGATGTTCTTTGCGTCGTACGTCTCATTGGACACCCTAACCGAACTGCTGTTTTCAATCGTCCCCCTCCCCTTCACTACAACTCCGCCATATGAAGTCACCAGCTTCTCCACTCCAGAAGTCAGTTTGTTGATCATCCCCCACTTCCATTCCTGCCACTTCTTCATATCGATCGTGACAGAAGATGTGACTCCTGGCATCTCCTTTAGGTATGAGATCGCATCAGCGAGCTCTATGACTGCCTTGCTTGGTATGCATCCGAAATTCAGGCATTCCCCCCCGATCTTGTTCTCTTCGATCATCAGTGCCTTCTTACCATTCTGTCCGAGTCTAATCGCGGTGGAGTAGCCTCCCGGTCCGCCACCCAAAATAATAGCATCGTATTCCATATTTCACACCAGAAGTGTAGCGGGAGCCTCTAAATATTTTTTGACCCTAGATATGTACCTGGCCGCCATTGCCCCGTCAATTAGTCTGTGGTCTGCTGATAGAGTCACGTACATGAACTTCCCCTGCACTCCGTCCATTATCCTGTGGACTCCCATGATAGCTACCTCAGGGTAATTGATGATAGGAGTGGAAAATATCCCGCCTATGCTTCCAACGTTCGTAACGGTGAATGTCGAATCTCTCACTTCCTCCAGTTTCAGCTTTCCCTCCCTTGCTCTTTTTGCAAGTTCTTCTATCTCCGCAGAAAGTTCGGTCAGTGTCTTCTTATCAGCTTGCTTGACTACCGCAACTGTGAGTCCTTCGACTGTATCAACTGCCACACCAATGTTGTAGTAGTCCAATAGTTCAAAGTTGCCGTCTTCTTGGGACCTCGCATTGAGGTACGGATACTCCTTCAGAGCGGCCACCGCAGCCTTTACAAAGAATGGAGTGAAACTCAGTGTGACTCCCTGCGACTTCAGCTTCTCCTTGAAATCAATGAGTTCTTGCATCTTCACCTCTTCTGCAATGGCATAGTGAGGAATATTACGCTCTGATTTTGTCATCTTTTCAGATATCAATCTTCTGAGTCCCTTCAGTTCCATTACTTTCCTTTCAACCGTCACCGTCCGTGGTTTCGGTGCGGCGGAAATCTCTTCTGTTACTGGCGTTGCAACATAAGACTCTACGTCTTTTGCGGTGATTCTGCCGCCAGGACCCGTTCCCTTCACTCTCGAAAGTTCAATACCCTTCTCCCTTGCAAGTTTCCTCACTGCAGGTGGTGCAAGAACGGATCCGCTATCTGCTGCTTCTCCCTTTACAGGCATCTGAGACGTCTTTGTTGATGCCTCCTTTACTACCACTTCGTGAGTGGTCGGGGCGGTTGTAGAAGAACTCCCACCTATTTCCAAGAGAGAAGTACCTACTTTGGCAATTTCGCCCTCCTTGTAGTACAATTTCGTGACCTCCCCCTCGAAAGGTGAAGGGATCTGAACTGTTACCTTGTCGGTCATCACTTCCACTATGATATCGTCCTTGTGAACCAAATCTCCCTGCTTAACGTTCCACTTGACGATCTCTCCTTCTTGGACTCCTTCTCCAATGTCCGGTAACTTGAATGTAGGCATCTCAATCCCTCAATAAGTTAGCACCTTATTAATTGCGTTCATTATTCTTTTCTCGTCAGGAATGTAGAATTCCTCGTGAGAGTACGGGAACGGAATGTCGTACCCCGTAACCCTGATTATGGGAGCGAGCAGCGAATCTATCGCCCTCTCCGCAATCAGCGCTGAAATTTCCGCACCAACACCAAGTGTTCTTGGCGCCTCATGGACGATCACGACTCTGCCTGTTTTCTTCGCCGTCTGAAGGATTGCGGTGATATCCATCGGTAGTATGGTTCTTAGATCTATAACATCAGCGTTCACATGGTTTTTCTCGACTGCGCTCATTACCACCGGAACCATGCTACCGTATGTGATGATCGACACATCATCACCCTCCTTCAACTTGGCCGCTTTTCCTATCTCGACTTCAAACTGTTCGTCGGGAACTTCTGACTTTGCTGCCCGGTACAATCTCTTCGGCTCGAGGAATATTACCGGGTCTTTGCTCTTGTAAGCTGAGACCAGCAGTCCGCTGGCATCGTATGGGTTTGATGGAGTTACGACGATGAGGCCAGCGGTGTGAGCAAAGTAAGCTTCTCCGCTCTGTGAATGGTAAAGTCCTCCTCTGACCCCTCCTCCGTAAGGGGTTCTTATGATAAGCGGTACGTCGAATCGTCCTCCGGTCCTATACCTGACCTTGGCAATGTTGTTGATTATCTGATCAAACGCGGGGAAGATATAATCCTGAAATTGGATCTCAGCAATTGGTTTGAGACCATACATCGCCATACCCGAAGCCATTCCGATGATTGCAAGCTCGTTCAACGGGGTGTCGATTACTCTTTCGGTCCCGTACTTGTTCAGCAGGTTATCAGTGACCCTGAACACCCCACCATCTCTTCCAACGTCCTCGCCCATGATGATTATTCTTTCATCGGCTGCCATCAATCGATCTAAGGATCTGTTCAGAGACTGCACCATGTTAATCTGAGACATTCAAATCCCTCCTCTCTTCCTCCTGAATCCATGTTGGCTTTTCGTAAACGTCATCAAAGATGCTCAACGGATCTGTAGGAGGTATGTTCATCCTTTCTTCCATCTCCTTGTCGACACTTTCTTTCGCCCGTGCCTTGGTTGTCATTACAAAATTGGAATCGACGACTCCCATTTTTAGGAGGAGGTTTTCAAGTCTCTTTATTGGATCCTTTTCACTGCCATCAGTTATCTCATCAACCCTGTACTTCTTCGGATCGTCTGAAGTGGAATGGGGTCCTATTCTGTATGTCACCGCTTCGACAAGGTATGGTCCCTTCCCGCTTCTGACATAATCAAAAGCTTCTTGAAGACCTGAAAGGGAACCTATGAGATCGTTGCCATCTACCCTCTTTCCCGGTATTCCATAGGCAGCCCCTTTCTTGTATATTTCAGCCTTAGTCTGTTTACTTGCAGGAAGTGAAATTGCCCACCCGTTGTTTTCACAGATGAAGAGAACATTCAGATTATATACCGATGCCATTGTTAATGCTGCGTGAAAATCTGAGGTGGATGTTGCACCATCTCCAAAAGTCGTAATTACAATTCCGTTCTTCTTGGTGTATCTCATTGAATATGCGGCACCGACTGTCAGAGGTAGGTGTGCACCTACAGGACTCTGCACTGTAGAGAAATTGAACTCCTTGAATGAGAAATGATCCGGCATCTGTCTTCCCTTCTGGAAGTCATTGCTGTTTCCGAGCATCTGATCAAAGATCAGAGACAACGGCACTCCTCTCTGAAGGTAGAGCGCAAGGTCTCGGTAATAAGCGAAAATAAGATCTTCCTTATCGGCGAGCATAGCAGTTGCTATCTGTATCATTTCCTGACCCTGAGAAGGGACATGGAATCCAATTATTCCCTGTCTCTGGGCATTTATTATTTTCATGTCGAGAGTTCTCGCCAAGACCGCAGTCTTGTACGCGGTGATGGCCTGCTCATTCGACAGATTACCAACAATGGCCATTTCCCTCAGTGTCTCCTCATCGCCCATGCTTCTGCGGCCCTGTAAGATGTTCTGACCAGGGGTCCAGATGCCACGAACTGGAATCCCAGCTCGTACCCAATTTCCTTGAATTTTTCGAACCTGCTCATGCTGCTGTACTCTACAACAGGGAGTTGCATTTTTGATGGCCTGAGGTATTGTCCTATTGTAAGAATGCTCACATCAACACCTCTTAGGTCCCTCATCGTATCAATGACTTCTTCATCAGTTTCACCAAGACCAACCATTATCGAAGACTTTGTAACGAACCCTTTTGATGCAGCATAATTTAGAACCTCCAGCGATTGATCGTAACCGGCACGATTGTCTCTCACCGAAGACGAAAGCCTCCTGACAGTCTCGACATTGTGTGCAAAGACAACAGGCGTCTCGTTCAAGATCGCATCTATGCATTCTTTGTTTCCCCTGAAATCGGGAGTCAGAACTTCAACAACCGCCCCGGTGTTCTTGACTTCCTTAATGACGTTCGCAAAGTGATGGGCTCCCTGATCGGGTAGATCGTCCCTATCAACGGATGTTATAACTACATACTTCAATCCCATCTCTTTCACGGCCGTTGCAACTTTAGATGGTTCCATTGGATCCAACGGTTGGACAAATCCATGAGTTACAGAACAGAACCTGCACGCCCTTGAACAATTCTTACCAAGAACCATAAAAGTGGCAGTCCCTTCAGACCAACATTCCCCTCTGTTGGGGCATCTCGCTTCCTCACAAACGGTGTGCAAATTAAGACCGTTGACCTCCCTCTTTGTGTCGAAGAAAGTCTCTTCAGTGGGAAGCTTAACTTTCGCGTACTCTGGATGCATTATTTTGAAAGTTGATTATGCCTTTAAAGATTTTCGGTACAATTAAATTCTATGTCATTAAATGTCTCCCTGAGGAGACATCTCATTTTGAAGTAGCTCTGCTAGATTCTCTCTGCCATGCCGCCTTATTTCCTCTGAGTACGGACGGAATAATTGCAGCCAACATTATCGCTGCAGAAAGGAAGAAAAGGTAGTGGATCGAGGAGATAAACTGGCTTACCCATGGGCCAACCGAACCACCATTAGAAGTTCCAAGAAATATTCCGGTCAGATTTGTCATCGGTACGGAGAGCGACATTACATAGAATGCGATCCCCATGCTGAATATCTGTCCAGTGTTCACGAGAGTTGCGCTCATTCCCGATGCTATTCCCCTCTCAGACGGAGGAGATGCATTCATTATCGAAGCTCTGTTCGGTGATGCAAAAATTCCCATGCCGCTACCCACCAAAATCAACGGTCCAAGGAGTTGGTCAAATGTAGTCGTAGATCCCAAACGGGCGAGAAATATGAATCCAATAGCAGAGACAGCAAGTCCGATAGTGGATAGAATCCTAGCACCATACTTGTCAGATAGCCAACCACTTATAGGTCCGAAAAAAGAGAGTGCAATTGAAGTTGGGACAAGAAAGACACCTGCAAGAAACGGATTCAATCTCATGGTGGGACCCTGTAGATAAAACACAAGAACAAATGTGACAGCACCCCTCGCAAGAGCATTCATGAAAATTGCCAAATTACCTGCCGCGAAGAGCCGTATTCTGAAGAGCCTCAGGTCAAACATCGGGTGATCTATTCTCAATTCATACAAAATGAACCCAATGAAAATAACAACTCCCGCAACCAGCATCGCAGATACTTCTGGAAGATGAGCCGAACCAGTTGCATACAAAGTGATTCCCGCAAGTATCAGACTGATAGCGCCTGCAAAAGAAATGTTTCCAATGCTGTCTATTTTCTGGCCTCTCTTAATCAACGCGAGTTCTTTCAAGTGGTGATGTGCCCACCATGTCGCAACGATTCCGATGGGGATATTGACGTAGAAAATTGATCTCCATCCGATGGTGTACGTCATTATTCCACCGAGGACAAGACCAGAAACGGAACCAACAACAATCGCAACCTGATTTATTCCAAGTGCCATTCCCCTTTCCTTCTCATCAAAAGCATCAGTTATGATTGCCCCGCTATTAGAGAACAGAAATGCTGCTCCCACCCCCTGTACAAGTCTGAATCCTATCAGCTCAGGACCGCTCTGTGAGAGACTGCACAGGGCAGAGCCAGCTGTGAAGAGTGCAAAACCGAAAGTGTATAGCCTGACCCTACCAAACATGTCAGATAGTCGACCAAAGTTTACAAGGACGGCTGCCGTGATAAGAGTGTAACCCATCAGTATCCAGAGCAGGTCAAGTATCGAAGTATTGGCAAGTTCTCTTGCTATTGTTGGGAGGGAAATGAGGACGATGTTCATATCAAGGGAAGCCATAACTGTCCCAAGAGTAGTATTAGAGAGAACTGTCCACTTGTACTGCACTCCTCGGGTAGTCTTCTTC
>JAJYRY010000029.1 GCA_021793855.1 Thermoplasmata archaeon | reverse complement strand
CCGGACGTGTTCATAGATGGCCTCCTGGGCAACAGAGTCTATGTTCCCGCACTGTTCATATTGAACAAATCAGATACGCGGGAATTCAGGAAGGCGTTCGATTTCCTCCAATCTATGGGTATAGATGCCGTACCAACTTCAATTGTCAAGAAAAGGAATATAGAGCTTCTAAAGGAGAAGATTGCCGGCAAGGTCAGGATGATAAGGGTCCACCTGATCCCTTCAAACGCCCCAACGGACGAGGAACCAATGGTCATAAGGGAGGGGAGCACGGTCGAGGATGTCTGCAAGGCAGTCCATACGGACTTCGTGGAGAAGTTCAAGTTTGCAACCATAACAGGGAAGTCTGTCAGATTCCCCAACCAGAGGGTAGGACTGGACCACATAGTCCAGGACGGGGACAATCTTACTGTCTTCCTGAGGAAGGGCTGATCTGCGGAAAGAGGGGTATATAAGGTCTGACCAATATTTTTATATCGATACCCTATGTGGGAAGAAGCCAACGGGTAGTGAAAAATTGGCAGAAAGAGTACTTGCATTCGTGGACTTGTTCGTGGACTCGCAGCAGATGGATCAGGTGATATCCTCCCTAAAGGAGATAAAGAACGCTATCCAGATCTATGAAGTAACCGGCGAGTTTGACGTAATCGTTCTCGTGAACGTTGCAAGCATTGAGGAATTCAGGGATTTGCTCAAAAACAGGATAATGAAGATAAGTGGGATAAAAAGCACTGTTACATCGATAGTTTTGAAATCACACAGGAACCACGTCCTAGACATCCCAGAGTGATAAGGGGTTGGTATTTCCTGCCGGAGGACTGGATAAAGATTGTTATGTCAGTCTCACATACGGGGTATGCAAAGGAGGTCTAGCCGGTAGGTGAACACATGCTCACACTTGAAGACCTGTTCGTTGTTGCCGTCGTATGGGGAACAGTCATAGTCCTTTCCTGGTTCCTTTCATCTTATCTATTAGGCGTCTTCACTGGAAGAAAGAGCAGGCTGGACAGAATTTTAGTTCCGGTAGAGAATTTCATATACCTCCTTGCTGGAATAGACAGCTCCAAGAACATGGGATGGAAAGAATATTTCAAGGCCCTCCTGTACCTGAATGCTGGGGAGGCAATCCTCGCATTCTTCATCCTTATGTTCCAGCAGAGCCTGCCGTTGAATCCTATGCACTATTCCGGGATGTCATGGTCCCTTGCCCTAAATACCGTCCTCTCCTTTTCATCCAACACCAATCTGCAGCATTACAACGGCGAATTGACGCTCTCCTACCTGAGCCAGATGTCGGCGATTCAGTTCCTACAGTTCACTTCCGCTGCAACTGGGCTAGCCGTAGGCGTTGCAGTGATCAGGGGTTTCGCAGGAAAGGCGAGGACGATAGGGAATTTCTATTACGACTACGTCAGGTCCCTCACCAGGGTGTTACTCCCCCTGGCCTTCATTGCAACGATCATTTTGATCTTCATGGGTGTTCCGCAAGCCCTGAGCGGCTACCCGACAGTTTCAACCCTTCAAAAGGGGGCAACTGAGATTCTTTACAAGGGGCCGATAGCCTCCCTCGTCTCCATAATGCAACTTGGGACGAACGGTGGGGGCTACTTCGGAGCAAACTCAGCCTATCCACTGCAGAATCCAAGCCAGCTGAGCGACCTCTTCGAAATAGGAATGATGATGTTCATTCCCACATCCCTCCTTTTCCTGTTCGGCAGGATGGTTGGCGACAACAGGGAAGGTAGGACATTGTTCCTTGCGGCCTATGCAATATACGGTATCGATCTTCTCATAGCTTTCTTGTCAACAACAGTCATAGGGAGAGGCCTGGAGGTGAGGATAGGAGGCGTGGCATCGACGCTATGGACTGTAACCACGACGGCATTCACCACTGGGTCACTGAACGCATCCCTCTCAGGGTTCAATCCGGTAGTCATCCTTACTGCTTTCTTCGGCATGCTGATACAGGCGGCACCGGGTGGGGTAGGCGTAGGTGCAATGTACCTGATAATGTATGTCATAGTAACCATATTCCTTGTGGGGCTCATGGCAGGGAGAACGCCAGAATATCTGGGCGTGAAGATAGAGGGTAGTGACGTTAAGCTAGCGGTTGCAGCATTCCTCACGCACCCAATCATCATTCTCGTTCCAACGGTTGTAGCGTTCGCCATCGGGGCAGAATCGACCGTTGGGCTTGCTGCCAACGCCACCGGTTTCACCAGGATATTCTACGAATTCACTTCAGCAGCTGCGAACAACGGGTCGGACTACCTTGGTGCTGCGGGAAATACTGTATTCTTCAATGTGGCAACAGGCATTGTGATGTGGGTCGGCAGGTTCCTGCCTATTCTATTCATGCTTGCAATAGCGGATGGCGTTTCAACGAGGAAGAGGAGCCAGAAACAGGGGTTGAAGACTGGCTCCATAAGTTTTGTCGTGATACTGGTATTCAGCATCTTCATTCTGACCGTGCTGACGTTCTTCCCATTCCTTGTTCTTGGCCCGGTGCTTCAGTTCCTCCAAGGAATGAGACTAAGCATAGGGGGTGTTATATTTGGCCTCTAATTCCACGGTCGGAAAGGAAAGCAGGCTCAACTGGCCATCGATTTTAATTGATTCGCTGAAGAGGTTGAATCCCTATTCATTGAAGAGCAACATGGTGATGTTCGTAACCGAGATCACGTTCGCAATAGTGCTCGTAATGGCGCTGGACCCCACGCTCATACCCATAGTCTCCAGGGCGGGGGAAAGATTATTCTATTCCGAGGTCGCCCTGATTCTGATCATCACCGTCTGGTTCAGTACTCTCTCAGATTCCATCGCCGAGGCGCAGGTACACAACACAGCGTCGAGTCTCAGGAAGATGAAGGAGCAGATGACCGCCAAGAGGCTTAAATCATCCAACAGGAATAATTTCGATGTTGTGCCTTCAGAACAGCTTCGAAAGGGTGACATAATCCTGATAGAACACGGAGACAAAGTACCGATAGACTCGGAGGTGCTGGAAGGTATTGCGATGGTAGATGAGTCCCTCCTTACTGGGGAATCTGCCAACGTAAGGAAGTCAGTTGGTTCAACACTTCTTGGCGGCTCCGTCGTCACGACTGACAGTCTAGTCGCAAGGGTTTCCGTGAATCCGGAGGAAACATACGTCAGCAAGCTCATCAATCTGGTGGAGTCATCGTCAAGACCAAAGACGCCAAACGAGATAGCACTGACTATACTCATAACAGGCTTCACTGCAATATTCACGATCATAATTGTAGCACTGTTGTTCCTGGGTGTAACCCTCAGGCTTGGAATTGACCTTGCAGTCCTCATTGCACTTTACGTGTGCCTCCTCCCAACAACCATTGGCGCCCTCCTTCCTGCGATCGGCATATCGGGCATCAACAGGATGTCTGTTAAGAGGATAATTGCAAAATCCGGGAAAGCAATAGAGGCTTCAGGGGACACTGATGCCCTTCTGCTGGACAAGACGGGGACGATAACAAGGGGGATGAGGAAGGCAGTCAAGTTCGTGCCTTTGGGCAATCACACTGAGCGTGAAGTGGGTGAAGCAGCACTTCTATCGTCGTGGGACGACGACACTCCAGAGGGAAAGAGCATAGTGGAGCTCGCATACAACCAGGGCTTCGTTCCCCAGGCCTTCAGTTCCCTGGACAGGTCAGAATTCGAGGAATTCAGCGCTGCCACGAGAAGGAGCAGCATAAAGATGAGCGACACCCGCGAATTCCTCCTTCCAAAGAGCGGGAGAGGGATACTCCAGAGGAAGAGGATAAGGAGAAAATACCAGCCTGGCGAGCAGCAGCCTGACCTTGAAATAGTGAAGGGCGCGCCCGATGCAATAATAGATTACGTGAAGATCAAGCCTGCCAATTTTGATTCCGTCCTGGAAAAGATATCAGAGGACGGAGCAACAATAATGGCCGTCGCAGAGGCCGGAGACGTAATTGGATTCATCAAGCTGACCGATGAGGTGAAACCTGGCGTAAAAGAGAAGATAAAGGCACTCAGGGACATGGACATAGAGGTGGTGATGGTTACCGGAGACCAACCCCTCACGGCCGGAGTAATTTCAAAGGACGTTGGCATAGATGATTACATAGCCAAGGCAAGACCGGAGACAAAATACGAGTTCGTGAAGGAAGAGCAGAAACACGGAAAGATCGTTTCCATGATAGGGGACGGTACAAATGATGCCCCTGCACTCTCGGCTGCTGATGTCGGCCTGGCGATGGCTTCAGGTACGGAGCCGGCAAAGGAGGCAGCGAACATGGTTGATCTCGAGTCAAACCCATCGAAGATAATGGACGTTGTGATGCTCGGTAAACAGATACTGATGACAAGGGGGACTGTGACCACATTCAGCATAGCCAACGATATCGCAAAATACTTCGTGATAGTCCCTGTCATGTTTGCCGCGCTGCCAGAACTGGGTGCATTGAATGTACTCCACCTGACCCCACACGTAGCAGTTATTTCCGCCCTGATTTATAATGCGCTGATAATCCCTGTCCTGATTCCGCTTGCACTGAGGGGGACTGCATTCAAGCCCGCAAGCACCATGACGCTGTTTCTGAAGAACGTGACCATCTACGGACTGGGAGGAATAGTGCTGCCCTTCATAGCAATTAAGCTGATTGCAATACTGATTCTGATCATGGGGGTGAAGGTATGAAGGGTTTCAGGAATCTCTCAACAGCCGCAAGACTGACGTTGATTTCAGTCGTCATATGCGGACTGCTGTTCCCTATCATAATGACGGGAATCGGGCAGGTGGCAGCGCCATGGCAGTCGAATGGTTCACAGGTGTATTACGACGGGAAGTCAATAGGTTCCGACCTTATATCACAGGACTTCAGTGCGCCTGTATTCTTCCATCCGCGCAACGATTCTGCATCTGGAGTGGACCCTGACATAACGCTTACCTACGCCCTAAGCCAGGTCCCAAGGATTCACAATGCTACTGGCATCCCCGAATCCTTCCTGAATGCAACACTTGAAAAATACACCCAGTACACGATGTTCTTCTTCGGAACTAAATACGTCAACGTGCTGAACGTCAACCTATACCTGGTGGAATCATTCCCATCGATTTATGCACCGTACGTGCAGTAACCTTCCCCGAAAATCTGTCTTGTAGACCATGATATGTGAAACGTTTAAATCAGAGTTCAATTGTGTTGGAAAGAAATCATGGACGAAAGTGAGGAGAAAAGTAATATCACATTCTGGAGGAAGAGGACTAGGATAGGCATAACGACCGGTATAATCGTACTACTTCTATCCCTAATATTCTATTTTACCAGCAAATCATCAAATTATTTTCAGGAAGTTCTCATTGAAACAGTTGCCTTGATTCCAATCCTCCTGATATCATCCTACCTTGTTTTCAATCTGGATGTCAGGTACAGGAAGGTAAAAGCTAGGTACGGAATGTATGTCAGGAATTCCATTTCCTACCTCTACATAGTCGTTCCGTTCTGGATAATTTCTGGTGCGGATATCCTGTCCTTCGGTCGTTCCTATCTTGCCCTGATATACATGAACGTAATTTTATCCACTGCATTGGTTGGCATAGCAATAAACATCCGTGTCAAAGTGTGGAAAAGAAATTCTAAGGATATTGGTTCTACAAATATAGTCAACGGAGCGAATGAGATCGCAGGAAAAATGGGTGTCAAGATTTCGGGATACAGGGTAGTGGACTGGAGCAAGTCAAGGATAGCAAATGCGTTTCAGGCGGGCATAACCCACTACTACATATTCGTCACCAACTTCCTGATGGAGAACTTATCAGAGGAAGAGGAAGTGGCGATATTGGCACATGAGATTGCACATGCGAAGATGAATCATCTCAAGAAGACTCTGGTTTTTGTTGGATTTTGCACTTTTACGATTGGAAATGCCCTTTTTTCCCTTATAGTATACATCCTGAATTATGGACTGAGGATAGGAATGCTATTTGGGCTTGTCTTTTCAATATTCATTACTTCTTATTTGCTCCTGCCCATATTGCGCAGAAGGTACGAGAAGGAAGCAGATATCGTGGCGGCAAGATACACTAGTCCCGGACTCCTCGCAGATTCACTGCTTAAGCTTTCCAAGTTGAACCATACTCCTGTCAGCCTCCCCAGATACTGGAACCTATCACATCCAAGCACATCTGATAGGGTGGGATACCTGATGGAAATGCAGCGGAAGATAAGCCCCCCATAAAAAAGCATTTAAGGACGTTATAAGCACATCCAGTGCAGAACAGCCAAGATCATAATGGAGCCATAAGTTGAGGAATACCGTCAATATCTAACTGCAGTGCGAGCGCCGGGATTTGAACCCGAGGCATGAGCTTGGCAAGCTCACGTGTTACCAGGCTACACCACGCTCGCTAAGCACCTTATGCCTATGATGATAAAAAACTAACTGATTTCTGTACCAATGCGCATGTTCATATTTCACTTCTCAGGAATAACAATGGGAAAGGCATCCTTTATAACATTTACAGAATATGGTCATGGGCCCGTGGGGTAGTTTGGATCATCCTTTTGGCCTTCGGAGCCGACGACCCGGGTTCAAATCCCGGCGGGCCCGTTTTCATTTGTGCGTTACTCTTCCACCATTAAATTAATACAAACCATTCAAACGCCTCTTGATTTCCTTATCTAAGCTATCATTCGATTAACTACAATTGCGCCTAAAATTGAATCTTAAACGATTTTGCTGATAATGTGAGTGGGGTAGAAACAGATTAAATCATGAAGTTCGATATTAATGTAATGGCCAATAAAAAGAAAATAACAAAGAGAAGAAATAATGATAATTATAGGTGTTCATGGCCCTTTCGGATAAAACGAGAAAATTTGTAGAAGCACAACTGTATCGACTACTGACACGCCAAAAATTTCATTCTCCGCTACAGATCCCCATGGAACTATGGCGTAAATTACCCAGGATGAAACAAGAGATGCAATCATTGCAGAACCTATTCTGGGTCTGCCACCAGTTATCAATCCTAAAGAAATTGTCCCGTACGCCAGAGAAGCTAGAATGAAGAACCAAATTGAGACAAAGTCATGCGGGTATGTTCCTTCATGATATATTCCTATGAGTGCAAGGAATATTCCCGCAACTATGAAAAACGAGTTTCCAGTTTCCTCTATCTTGTTGCGAGATATGGATATCATTAAAATAGCATATAATGCTAGAAGCATAGAAGTGAATATCATGCCTCCATTGTAGACAATGGGAAGGGTCGGGGCTGGATGACCGTTGAGAGTCAAATTTCCACCACCCAGGTCACTTAGGGCGTTCCCCTGAATCGAGAACCATGGGTTGAGGTGCCAGGCTAAGAAGATCGTAACCCATGCAGCAATTATTCCAGATAAACCAAAAAGTGAGGCCACCCTCAATCTACTCATCATTCGAACAACTTATCTCTCTTCAAAAATATTGCGATTTGATTGTAATTTTTAATAGCATTAAGGGAAGGTAGCAGCGTCGCAATTATTTAACTTCCAGAAAAAGAGATGACAAATGTGATGCAAAGGAGTCCTTTATTATGGATATTGCCTGCAGCTCTTATACATGGATTTAGTACGGAATTAACAGATTTTCATTTGTTTTCTACTTGGTGGAGTGGTTTAAATTTATTCTGATCAAAGCACCAGAATGCATCATTACCATTTCCTCAAATGAAATATCATCTTAATCTGATTTGTCATAAGAACTCAAAATTAGGTCCGTTGCAACCTTCTTCCCTTTGAATCCAATAAACTTCATGAATTTCCCGCTTTCGAGTTCCTTGTAATGCTCAAAGAAATGCTTGAAAATATTCTTCTGGAACTGTGGTATATCATCAATATCTTTTATAGTTTCAGAATTTGGGTCAACCTCATCCACGGGTACTGCTATAACTTTATCATCAATTCCTTCCTCATCCCTCATTTCTGCAAGTCCTACAGCCCGGCACTTCACCAGGATCCCCGGTTGAATAGCTGCTGAAGAGATCAGTAGCACATCAAGTGGGTCTCCATCCTTACCTTCAGTCTTTAAAATCATGCCGTAATTTGCGGGATATTTCATGGGAGTAAATAGGACCCTGTCAAGTATTATGCTTTCCAGCTTCTCGTTGTATTCGTACTTGCAGTTGCTTCCCATTGATATCTCTACAAGAGCGTAGAATGTTGTTGGGAAATTCTCAGTCTGTATGACTTTCATGATTCACGCAATGACATCAGAAATAAAGGCATTTTGTGTCTGGCGAGGGGTGTTTTTCCATTGATGTAGATGTACTCCTATAGAATGCTGAATAAGGTTGCCGTTGGGAAATAAGTAGTGTTTTAATTTAGTACCTGATCTCTAAGATAATATGCTAAGAGCAGTCTGTTCAGTTTGTGGGAAGGAAAGAATAGGGTTTAGTGGAAAACCAAATTGTGATTGCGGTGGAGTGTTAGAGCCAAAGATAGACTTCAGGTATCGGGAAGGGCTATACCAGGTTAACTACCCGTACCTGGGCAGAGTAGTGAGTCTGGGAGAGCAGGATACCCCACTTCTGGACGCTGGCTTAGTCAAATTCAAGTTGGATTATTTTCTGCCCACTTTCTCTTACAAAGATAGGGGAAGTAGGACACTGATTTCAAGTCTCGCATCAATACTTCCAAAAGGTTCGGAGATAAATGAAGACTCGTCCGGTAATGCGGGTGCTTCAATAAGCGCCTACGGAACTGCCTCCGGTTTCAAGGTGAACATATTCGTACCGGAAAATACGAAGCTGGGAAAGATCAGTCAGATAAAGTCCTACGGAGCAGTTATCCATCTTGTAATAGGTTCGAGAAAAGATGTTGCTGACGCAGCAGCAACCCACTCTGGTTACTATGCGAGTCACGTACTTAACCCAGAGTTCAGGGATGGAATGAGACAACTAAGTTATGAAATATTCAGGCAACTCGATCACAGGAGTCCGGACAGAGTATTTGTGCCAGTATCAGCAGGGACCCTTCTACTTGGAATGGTCGCAGGGTTTGAGCATCTCCTCGAGTCCGGGGAGATTGACTTTGTCCCGGAGATTATAGGTGTGCAGACGGATGCAGTAAATCCAGTTTGCTCTGCAGTCAATGGCGTAGCATATGACAAGAATAATGCAAAGTATTCATCAGCAGATGCACTCGTCTCTAGAGAACCTATCCTTATCGACATGATGGTAGGCAAGTTGAAGAAATACGGGAAGTGCGTAACAGTAAATGAAGATGATATAATTATGGCAAGATCTGAACTCGCCCTAAAGGGAATGTATGTGGAATACAGCTCTGCTACTGTCTGGGCGGCGTATAAGAAGAAGCATTACGACGGGGAAAATATTCTCGTACTCACAGGGAACGGGCTCAAGACGCCTTGATCTTCACAGCCACACCTTTCTACCCACCAATTATAAGACCAATGATTATGAGGGCACCACCTAATAGCGTAATGAATTCGATCGGTTCTGATATTATGTAGGACGCTGTGATCACTGTGACAAACGGGGTTATGTAAAGTGTCGTTCCTGCCCTGATTGGACTGACCTTCTTCAGTCCATCAAACCAGAGATAATACCCAAGGAAGGTCGCAAAAAAACCCATGAATAGCAAGGACAAGATAAGGTAAGGATTCCTGATAGAAAAAAGGCCTTGGAGTCCGGAGAATGCAAAAGGGAAGAGCATTATTGCCCCAAATACGGACACGTAGCCCGTCACGTTCATGGGATTGTGTTTCGACAGGAGACCCTTCCCCGCCACAGTAAAAATTCCCCATGAAAGTGCGCTAAGAAGGACAAGCACTGCAGACAACAATTCATCGCCAGTGATGCTGGTTGGCCTTAGGAGTACTATAAGACCGATAGTAGCGACGATTAGTCCCGTCAAACGTCTCGGAGTGAGCTTGTCTTCCTTGATCATAACTCCAAGGATGGCAATGAAAATTGGTTCCAGGCTGACTATGAAACTTGCGTTCCCAGCAGTTAGGCCGCTTTCTCCCCATATGAAGAGAAGCTGGTAAAGCAGAACCCCGGTCAGGGCTAGAATGAAGAGCGTCAGGATCTCCCTTCTGGAATATCTTTCCCTTATGACAAAGATCAAGGGAATGAAGAATACCGATGACACCAGAAATCGCGAGAATGCTATCTGCTGCGGGTCCAGGTATGATAGGGCGTATTTCAAAAGTACGTATGTAACACCCCAGATTATGGACGTGGAAACAAGTTCAACGTAGCCGAAACCGCTACTGGCTCTGTTCACTTATCAGGAATTAATACTGCAATAAAAGGATAAATATCAAGTAAAAATTAACCGAGATGTTTGTTGATCCTGCTATTTTCCTAGCTGCAATGGGCATCACCCTCCTGGAAATCTCAGAGGCATCTGCCGTCGGTCTGGCAATATCCTCAGAGGGTGGTAACAAGGTCTTCCTTTACGTTGCACTTGGTGTTCTCATTGTATTGGTCATCGCATTTGCAGTAGGTCAACAGATGGCACGTCTTCCCATTGTATACATAAGGATAGTTGCGGGAGTCCTGCTCCTGTACTTTGGCCTGAGACTAACGAGAAGCGCCAGGAGAGCAGTTTTGAGATCGAGGAGTTCTGTGCCATATAAAGAGGAGGGTATAGAGAAAGGGGTATTCTACACCGCCTTCTCCGTCGGACTTGTAGAAGCGTTCGAGGCAGCCATAGTCCTGGTTGCCTTAATCCCTAACAATTTCTATTCCACTCTTTACGGTATGACGCTAGGGCTTGTGGTGGTGGTCTTGGGAACGGTAATCCTGAAGTCCCAGGTCAGGAAAATAAAGC
>JAJYRY010000028.1 GCA_021793855.1 Thermoplasmata archaeon | reverse complement strand
GCACTGAAAATATGAGTCCAATAAGAAGATACCAATCCGTCTGCGCTTTCAATGAGAATATTGAAAAGGGGTTTACTTTGTAGAGGATAGGAATCAAGATAATGGTTGTAAATATGAGAATGACCGAGGACAGAGCAAGAAGTGCGCTTACTACGGTCTCAAGAACCGATCTGTACACAGTTTTGCCAGATACTTCTCCCGAGTTCTGGTTGTGTGGGTCGTTTCCTTTCCGCATGTTTATTGCTCACATGCATGAGTATTTTCAACCATAAAAGAAGATTCATCTTTAAGTTCGAGATCTGTTTGTTCTTGACTTGAACATCAACATAGGTCTAGCTTTCAACAACTTTGCCACTTTGACAAGTCTCAAATCCGAGAATTCTCTCGTCATTTCAGCTCCTATGTAACTCGCACTGATGGCTGTTTTTGACTGCTGAGAGAGGTAGTAATTAAGTCATATTGCTCCAAAGGCACTTTCTAAGTCCTCAATTAAGTCATCTACGTCTTCGATCCCAACTGAAAACCTGACGAGATTGTCTATAATTCCCATCTGTTCCCTTACCTCTCTTGGGACACTAGCGTGAGTCATCAACGATGGAACTTCAATTAAAGACTCTACTCCGCCCAAACTCTCACCCAGGGTGATGTACTTGAGGTTCCCTAAGAATCTTCGTATCCCTTCTCTATCAAGGTCAAGAGCAAATGAAACTATTCCACCGTACCCCTTCATCTGGCTCTTTGCAACCTCGTGATTGAAGTGGTCTTCTAAACCAGGATAATAAACCTTTTTCACTTTGTTCTTTTCCAGAAGGTATTCCGCAATTCTCATCGCGTTCTTTTCATGCTCCCTCATTCTTACTGAAAGGGTCTTGATACCTCTCATCGTCATGTAGCTGTCGAAGGGGCTCAGAACTGCCCCCACAGCGTTCTGATGAAATTTTAATTTCTCAAATAACTCATCGTCGTTTGTGACAATGCCCCCTCCAAGGGTATCGCTATGCCCGCTTATGTACTTCGTAGTGCTGTGAACAACCACATCGCTGCCAAACTTCAAAGGATTCTGGAAGAACGGAGTGGCAAAAGTGTTATCCACAACGAGCAACGACCCATTTTCATGTGCCATTTTCGAAAGTTTCGCGATATCGATTATCTTCAGCAATGGATTGGACGGGGTCTCAACCCAGATTATACGTGAACTTCTTGCTTCTGTCTCAAATGAGGCAGTACTCGTGAAGTCTACAGTCCTGAAATCCACTCCAAACTTCTTGATAACGCTTTCAAATATGCGTCTGGTTCCGCCGTACAGATCATCCGATGCCAATATAGTATCACCTTTCTTTAGAAGAGCCAATAGCAGGGATGTTTCTGCAGCAAGCCCAGATGCAAAAGCCAATCCGAATCTGCCCTCTTCGAGAGATGCGAGTTTCTTTTCCAGTGCACCTCTAGTTGGATTAGAAGTCCTGGTGTATTCGTACCCTTTCGTAGGCACCTCAGGGTACCTCCTAGCAAAGGTAGTGGAGAGATGAATTGGAGACACTACCTCTCCATTAACTTCGTAGTTAGGTTCTTCACCCACGTGAATTGCTTTAGTAGAGAATTTCATGCTTCCTCCTCCGAAAATCCGTATTTCTCCATCCATTCATCGTTGTAAATCTTGCTCATATATCTATAACCAGAGTCGGGGAATATAGATAGAATATTCTTGTTTTTGTTGTTTGCAGCTACTCTTAGTGCTGCAACCATTGCCGATCCACTTGAGCCACCAGCGAATATGCCTTCCTCTCTTGCAAGCCTTCTTGCCATTAAGAATGACTCCTTATCGTTCACCCTTATGATGTCATCTATGACCGAAAAATCCACTGCCTTTACTAGATAATCCTCTCCTATGCCTTCAACTTTGTAAGTGTGAGGTTCAATTATCTTACCGCTCTTGAAATAGTCGTAAAAAATTGAGCCCTCAGGATCCACACCAATCACCTTAACTTTAGGATTCATCTCTTTCAGATATTTTCCCGCTCCTGAAATAGTACCTCCTGTCCCAATTCCAGCTATCAGTATGTCTATCTTTCCTTCCATTTGTCTCCAAATTTCTGGTCCAGTTGTTTCATAATGGCACTTGATGTTGTCTGGATTGTTATACTGATCCGGGTAGAATGCGCCCCTTTCCTTCGAAATCCTCCTTGCGACGCTATAGTAGCTCTCCTCAGAATCATATGGCACATCAGTCTTTGTTACCACAACTTGGGCCCCAAATGCTTTGATCAATTCGACTTTTTCGGAGCTCATCTTGTCAGGTATCGTTATGGTGGTTTTGTACCCCTTCACTGCTGAAATCATTGCAAGTGCGGCACCTGTGTTGCCTGACGAATTCTCAACAATCTCTTTTCCATTCAATCCTTTCTTCTCTGCTTCGTTTAATATGAAAAGAGCCATCCTATCCTTGATACTTCCACCGGGATTGAAGAATTCCAACTTTGCAAAAATATTCACCTTCCCTTGCACTACCTTATTTATCCTGACAATGGGCGTATTGCCTATTAATTCAGTAACATCATTGAAAATTTGCATGAGGTTAGAAGTAGCACTAAGATAAATACTAACGCTATCCAAAATGCCAAAACAGGCTTCTGCCTATCGCTGGAAAAAGGTCAACAATAGGAATGAAAGTGATACCAATTAAGTGCTATTCGACACCTTAAAGATGAGCCGGCTATTTGATGCTAATAAAATAATCAGGATGGTTACTATTGGTTTAAAATTTAGTCAGTACGCACAAGATTTATTCTTGAGGGATGACTAACTAAACGGTGAAGTTATGCCAAAAATCAACCTTTCTCAAAACGAATCAAAAGTTCTAAGAACCCTTGTTGAAAACTCAAGACTGACTGTCAACGAAATAGCGAAGGTTACCAATCTCAACAGAAACACAGTTCGTGCGGCAATAAAATCCCTTACCTCCCAAAAGGTGATTATCCGCTTCACGGTCAATGTTTCACCTCCTGAAGATGAAAAAATGATACTTCTGGAGATCGACGACCTGGAACAGATACCAGAAGGCGACAGAATAGAAGTCCTTGAACTGGCCAATGGCAAGTATGTTGTTCTGTGTAAAATGGATCTGCTCAAGAGGAGTATCAAGTACAACAGTGTTGATATTGTGAACAGGAGACAGAACTTTGATAACGTCGCTACGAACGTCAGTACCTACTGTGACTATTGTGGCAAAGAAATAAAGGATGAAGTCCTGATAGTGAAGTACAAGAATCATGAATACTATGCATGCTGCGAAAACTGCAAAAGTGACCTGAACAAAAAATTGACTAGATTAGAGAAGTGAGATCTCACCACGACTGATTCTTACAGTGGGACGCTCTCTTATAGCTAAGAATCAGTGTATCACACGTCTGACTTGTGTAAAGGGAGTCGATTGTGCATGATGCATAAAATATGATTTAATATCTACACACAATTTAGTATTGGTGGAATCATGTTTGAAAAGAAACAAACGGAGAAAGATTTGGTGTGCGGAATGAGTGTAGATTCTGGTTCAGCTTTGAAGTCTGAACACATGGGGAAGACGTACTATTTTTGCTCCGACGCCTGTAAGAAGCAGTTTGATTCAGACCCGCATAAATTTGTGCACGGGTCGATGGGGCACTCTCACGGTGGCGGATGCTGCTGAGATGACCGTGATTTAAGGAGATAATGGAATGACTAGAGACCCAATCTGCGGAATGTATGTAGATGAAACCACAGCAACGATAAAGAGTTTCAAGTATGGCAAAAACTATTACTTCTGCAGCGAGTCATGCAAAGATCAGTTCGATGAGCCAGAAAAGGAACTCAAGAAATTGAAAATTCAGCTAACTATTGCCTGGGCCTTGACCATTCCGGTCATTATTTTTACTTATACTTTCCATTTTGAATATTGGGCCTATACCACTCTAATAATGGCATCCATCGTTCAATTCTATCCCGGGCTGAAGTTCTATAAGGGGACAATCGATGCCTTCAAGAACAGAGCTGGAAACATGGACACGCTCATTGCCATAGGTACATCGGCAGCCTGGGCGTACAGTGCTGTTGTCGTCCTGTTCCCTGCATTATTCCCATCAACTGGAATATACTTCGACACCTCCACTGCGATAGTATCTCTTATCTTAACAGGCACGCTGATGGAACACCTCACGAAGGCAAGAGCGTCTGAGGCTCTGAGTAAGCTCGTGTCCCTTCTTCCGAAGACCGCTCATCTCGTCAAGAATGGAGACATCGTTGAAGTTAAGGCCGAGGCGATAAAAGTTTCAGACGTGCTTCTGGTGAAGCCCGGTGAAGGCATTCCTACTGACTCGAAGGTTGTGGAAGGGTTCACTTCCATAGATGAGTCAATGATAACAGGAGAGAGTCTTCCCGTTGATAAAAAGGTAGGAGACAGGGTCATCGGAGGAACAGTCAACCTGTCGGGTGCGATTAGGGTAATAGCGGAGAAAGTTGGGGGAGATACTGCCCTCTCTGAAATAATAGAAACGGTTAGGAATGCAAATTCCGCCAAAGTTCCTATCCAAAGATTGGCCGACAGGGTCTCATCCTATTTTGTACCCGCAGTAGTTTCGATCGGTATACTTTCCTTCCTGTACTGGTTCTATTTGGGTCATATAGGGCTAACATTTTCCCTACTAGTCTTTGTTTCAGTCCTGATAATAGCCTGCCCATGTGCCCTTGGTATTGCCACTCCCGCTGCCCTGATGGTTTCTTCAGGTAAAGCGGCAGAGAATGGCATCCTCGTTAAGGGCGGAGAGTACATCGAAATTGCAAGCAAGGTCGATACTGTTGCATTCGATAAGACTGGGACCATAACAAAGGGACAACTCGAGGTCACTGACATTGTTGAACTTTCTGCAGTCGGTAAGCCGGAAATCTTGAGATATGCAGCGGCTGCTGAAGCCAACTCAGAACACCCCGTGGGAATAGCTGTAGTGAAGAAAGCAAAGGACGAAAATGTGGAAGTCCAGTTTCCAACGGAATTCAATTACATCCCAGGGAAAGGAATATCCAGCAAGTTGGACAAGGAGATATTGATTGGCAACAGAGACCTGATTTCCGAAAATGGAATTTCAACGACAAATTTTGAAGGCTTAATCAAGAAGCTGGAGGGGGAAGGAAAGACTGTGTTAATTCTCTCTTTGGACTCAAAAGTCGTGGGGCTGGTTGCACTGGCCGATACAATCAAGGACGATAGTATAAGGGCGATCCAGGCGCTAGATAGGATCCACGTGGAGACCTGGATGATTAGCGGGGACAACGAAACTACTGCAAGAGCTATAGGCGCAAAGGTGGGCATTAAGAACATAGTTGCAAGTGTCAAGCCAGGTCAGAAATTAGAGAAGATTGAAGAGCTTCAGAGAACTGGAAAAATAGTTGCGATGGTTGGAGATGGAATAAATGACGCACCCTCGCTCGCAAAGGCGGACCTTGGAATCGCAATTGGCAGCGGTACGGACATTGCCAAGGAGACCGGTGGAATGGTGCTCATGAAGAACAAGCTCTACGACGTTTATGTAAGTCTCAGACTAGGCAAAATGACAATTAGGAAAATCAAACAGAATCTCTTGTGGGCTTTCTTCTACAACGCAGCGTTGATTCCGATCGGGGCAGGAGCACTGATTCCTCTATTTGGAGCAGGAATATACAACACATTGCCCTTCCTGGCTGCATTCGCTATGGCTTTCAGTTCAACCACAGTCGTCTTAAACTCCCTTCTACTCAAGAGATTTAAACCATGATAAAGTTGACAAGAGAAGCGAGAGAATATATCGTTTCCAAAAATATCAAGGAGATCTATATAGACCTTAGATACACCAAGGGGCCATGCAATGACAATCTATGCAAGATGATACCTCACTTGGAAGTCACATTAGTCAAACCCCGAAACTCTACAACGATCATTTTCGAAGAACCAGAGTTGAAAATATTTGCCAGCATCCCCATAGCTAACTCTATTTTGAAACACAGAGATAACATAACCGTTTCAAAGTCAAAACTTGGTAGGTCATTTAGGATAACCGGAATAACATATTCCTACTAGATCAAACAACTTCCTCTTCACGAACTGTCGATCAGTCCCTGATGGCCCAGCATCTTGACCCATAATGTGGAGCAACGAGCCCCTCAACCCAATGTCAAATCGAGAGTATCATATTACTAAGGTCCCTTTGTCCATTAATTATTAATCTCCATTCAATGATAAAATAGATAATGTAGTATCTTTTGACAGATTATGGGGCTCGGAAAGAGAGACCTTGACCGGAAGAAAAAGGCTCTTGAGAACAAATTAAAGGAACTTGAAGAAAAAGCTAGGAAGAATCCGCTGAACAAAGCTCTACAAGAAGAGGTTGCAGAATTTAAAAAGAAATTAAAAGATTAGAAAAAAATTTCTTAGGGTTGTGGTTCATTCAACGTGGCTTTAGATATAGTCCTCTGAAGAATCCTGTGCATCTTTGTCCCTTATGATTTTCTTGAGAAGTGGATGAGGATCCGAAGGAGGTGCGTATTCGACTTGTTTCGGGGTCAGTGCCTTGGCATCGTTATGGACTGGATGTTTTGCAGAAAGTACGCTCTTTCTGTCGGTGTCCCTTACAAGTAGCTCCGACATTGCTCCACCAACAAATCCAAACGCAACGAGGATCGCCCAGTTTGGAGGGAAGTACGAGAGATAATAAGGGAAGCTCGTGAACATTTGTCCTAGTGAAGAAAGGAACCAAGCTCCGTACGGGGAAATTGTCTGAAGGTGATATACAATGATAGAGCCAAAGTAGTAGCTGATGTAACTGGGCACGGACTGAATGTAAGACAATACAAAAGAGACCAGACCGATTATAGCTGCGACCATTGCCGTTATGATTATGCCTTTATATTTTGACCCCGAAGTCCTGCCCGAGACATATCCCGAAAGCATTGGACCGAAAATTGGTAACCACCAGAGTAGCATTGTTGCTACAAATGCTATGACGAGTGAGGATTTCCAGGAATATTTTCCCTTTTCCTTGTATCTGTGCCACCCTTTCAGTAGTATGTGTGACATTAGTCAGACAATATATAATAAGAATAAAAGGTTTTCCTATTGACAGAATCAATTGATAGTTCAAAAGACATATACTGAATTCTCCCTCCCAGAATTATTTCCTTCGCTAGTTTTTTCGAACTGTCATAAATCATTTTTTCCTACGATAATCGCGAACACTATTTCTAGGGCTTTTCGAATTGCTTCTATATTTTCACCTTTGAGATTGTGGTATCCTTTTCGTCGGTCTTAAGACATGGAGTCAGTTAATCTGTTCAACTGCTCTCTGAGATGAGAAAATGTGAATTTTATGTCAGACAACACTATCTTCTCCGTGTTATGGGGGTTTGAGATGTTCGCACCAACGAATGTGCCGCGTTTGGGAGGGCTTGGAAGAATTGGTTTGCCTCGTATAGTGCGAACAAATACATCAATTGGAAACTGTTATTAACTAACCAGAAATCATAAATTGATAATGCTCGACCGAATGGTAATGACAAAAGCTCCACTGAGAATCACATTTGTCGGTGGTGGAACCGACCTACCGTTTTACTACGAAAATAGAGACTTCGGGGCAGTTGTCTCGGCCGCCATTAATAAGTACATATACGTGACTGTCAACAAGAAATTTGATGACAAGATAAGAGTAAGCTATTCTAAGACAGAAATCGTTGATGAAATCGATCAGATACAACATCCCACAGTCCGAGAAGCGCTGAGGCTACTCAACATAACCAAAGGAATAGAAGTAGTGAGCATTTCCGACATACCGTCCAATGGGACTGGTCTCGGATCGAGCAGCACATTTCTCGTGAGTCTACTTCACGCACTTCACAGTTACAAAGGTGAGTTGGTAGATTCCGAAACGCTCGCAAGGGAGGCAGTATCGATAGAACGAGAAATTCTTAAGGAACCCGGTGGAAAGCAGGACCAATATTCCGCTGCTTACGGAAATCTGAATCTGATGAAATTCTACGGGAATGGTAATGTCAATTTGATACCCGTGACATCCCAGGCCGAGAAAATCAATAGGATTGAGGAATCGTTAATGTTATTCTACACTGGCAAAGGCAGAAGCTCATCGGGGATTCATAGTGACCAAATAATCAATTCCGAAGTGAACATGGACGCATACGATGAGATGAAAGCGCTCACAGAACCAACTTTTAGGGCGATAAACAACGGCGATGTTGAATCTCTTGGCAGGTTGGTGCATGATAACTGGATTCTGAAAAAGAAGCTGTCTAAGAAGATTAGTGATGACTGGATAGACAGGGTATACCAAAGGGCATTGGAACTCGGAGCAATCGGAGGTAAGATTGTAGGAGCAGGAGGAGGCGGGTTCATACTCATAATTGCTGACCCAAGCAAACACGAACTCCTTTTAAAAGGGTTAGGGCTCGAGATGACAGGATTCAAATTTACTCAATCAGGGAGCAGGGTGATATTCGTTGGAGAGAAATGAATCGGATCTTAGAGAATATATAGACGAGGGAATAGAAGCTAGGAAGGCAATTGTACTGACTGATATAATAGAATTTGCCAAACTACTCCACGCGAGGCTCAGCTCCGGCGGGAAGCTGATAACATTCGGAAACGGAGGGTCTGCGGCGGATGCACAGCATTTTGCAGCAGAGCTATCAGGAAGATTTTTGGTGGAAAGAAGATCTCTGCCGGCAATAGCACTTACAACCAACACATCTTCTTTAACCGCAATTGGAAATGACTACGATTATTCATCCGTATTCTCAAGACAGGTAGATGGGCTGTGCGATTCAAGAGATGTTGTCGTCGGTATCAGTACTTCTGGAAATTCCAACAACGTGATAGAGGGTCTGAAGAGGGCAAAGGAGAAAGGAGCTTTCACACTTGCCTTGACTGGTAAGAGTGGTGGGAAAGCAAAAATGGTGGCGGATAGGTGTATCAAAGCTGATTCAGATAAGACTCCCATAATTCAGGAAATACACATAGCTATCATTCATATGATATGTTACGAGTTGGATAAACTGTTCATCTGATGTAGTCAAGCAAGGAAACGGGACATTGCTGACAGACCAGGTAACTAAACTCCCTTGGGATTCGTTATACTAATGTTTCCAATCAGGGAAAATTTAGACTCCTCGATGGATCTTATTTGACTAGCTTCACCGATAGACTTACTCTTTCCCTTTGAAATAATGGTCCCATTCACGCTAACTTTACCGTCAACTACTTTTATCTTTCCATTTCCATTTGTCATCACAACTCGGTCTTTGTTAGCGATGCATTCCTTGATTCCCAGGTGCAAGAAGACATGCCCGAAGTCGTAATCTTCACGCTTTTCATAATCCTTCTTGATCTCTTCATAGTCTTTCACGCTGTCTACCGACTTCCAGTATCCTCCAAATTTGAAAGCTCTGATTTTACTGTCTTTAGAGAGGGAATTGAACAACGTGTTTTCGATCCCTGTGCTGGCATAAATTCTCTTAAGATATGCTTTTACTCCAGGTTTCAGGTGATAGCAACCTATGTTAACATAATGATTTAATATCGGCTTCTCAACAAATTCGGATACATATCCATTGTGAATTGAAACAATTCCAAATGGACTGACCATTTTGGCTACAGCTAAGGTCACAAGGCTCCTCTTCGATGCCGAGTAGGAGAGAAAACTGCGCAAATCCAGATCACAAATGGTATCTCCATTCTTCAATATGATGTCCGAGTCCAAATGCGAATAGAGATTTCTCAACGCCCAAAGAGTTCCCATCGGTTGCTCCTCCCTTAAGTGAGTGATCCTTATCCCTTTCCATTCTTGACCATACCTCCTTTCTATAAGTTCTCCCTTATATCCCGACAGAAGGTAGACCTCGGTAATCCCTGCCCATTTAAAGTCCAGCAGCTGCCTGTCCAACACCAGATAATCATCTTTAAGGGGCAAAAGTGTTTTTGGAAACCCTCCTGTGATGGACTGCAACCTCTTCCCGTACCCTCCAGTAAACAAAGCACCTACAGTCATTTCACTACAGCTTCCTTCAAATAACGTCTCTTTATTTGTAGATATCCACAAAATACTCAAAATGATAGAAATTCTGTTTAATACCTAAGTGAAAGACGTAATCCTTGGATGCGAGGATTGCACATATAGGGGATTTCATAAGTCATGGTCATATCTTGTCCACTAGCTGATCCCCTGCCGTATTCATACTTGCACGACTTCAAGAAGTTGAATAAGTGGGTGTCTATTGCCCTTATGAAAACAAGAAAACAGGGTCAGGAGGGATCTCTCGGAAGAGATCAGAGTCATTGAAAAATACAGGTATGGGGATTTCTGGCCCGTAGAAGAGTTCATATGTTTGGATTTCAGAAAATACGGCAGGGTAATCTTTAATCAATTACCGGATACCTATGGCAGGTCGATTGTCACAAATCTCCTCGTTCTATTTTTGCCTGTAATACTTGCAAAGATCCGTCGCATCAGGGGTGTGGAAGTAGTTTTACTACAACTCCGTTTATACAATGGACACGAGGAGAATATGATGGAGTTCCACGACGGAGAGGGAAAAGATCGCAGCGATCAGGCTCATTGAAAGGATAATGTTCCCGTACTCACTAGAGGAAGCACCGCAAGGGCGCTACCGAGTGACCAGGCCACAGCATTAAGCGAAAACTGCAGCGTCGTAATTGACCCCGCACGAACATGGTTCAAGCGAAATATTGAGTGCGTCGAGTCGTTCACATTTCGACGAAGACGTCATACACGTGTGAAATCGGATGAGTATGCACGTAAAGCACTTCGGCGAAAGGGCTGTAGCACGGTCGCATTATTTCAGATGGGCAAAATGGGGAAATTCCATGCACTGAGATTGCATCAGAGGGAATGCTT
>JAJYRY010000027.1 GCA_021793855.1 Thermoplasmata archaeon | reverse complement strand
CTTGGTCAGGGGTGAGGAATCTTGCCTTTATTGACAATGTAGTCAGTATCTCTGCCTCACTGAACTCGTATTTTCCAGTGGACTTCTTAAGGTAGAGAAGGAGCTTCCGTATTTCTTCTACCATCGAGTCCTCCTATAGGGATAATGGTGTTGCATCGATCACAATTTAGTTTACTTGTGAATTGCACAGCGTTTCCGTCAAACAGGTATGTGTCAGAGTACACTTTATTTCCTCCGTTCGCAAAAAAGTAGTCTGCGACCTCCCTCTTGTCTCTTATGTATAATATCAGTGATTCTGTGTAGAAGAGTGCTCTCCTCAGCTTTTCCCTGTCCATCATTTCTGATACCGTGACCATCGTAGCACCGCCGGTTATTGCATCCGCTACATCATCAACCGATGAAATTTCTGCATCCAGATAGAGCTCATATATTCCTGACAGCTCGTCATATCTCTTGAAATTCAGCTCCCTTCCGTTCTTGTAATCTTCGTCAATTAGCCAAAGGGGACCAGACTCGTATTTATCGAGTGCATCCACTTGGTCTATCTTCTTTTTACTTAGCGTAATGGAAGGAATCATCATACCTAATCTTTAGATGTGTAAGCCCCGGGAAGATAAAAAAGATTGGCCTGTGCGATCGTTATATTGCCATACTCCGTGAACGAATAGACCCTGTCATTCTCCTGTACGGCTATATTTATACCATTAGACGGGGCAAGTAGCTCCGTGTGGTAAGCAACCATTGCGGTTGAGTTTCCGTTGTCTGTCCATTCCACAAGAGAGTATGGGAATTTGACCAGGAACCCCCTGCCAAGGTCCTTACCACCTACCTCTACCGTGAGATCAATGTTCACAAAATTTCCCGTTCCATTGGAAATGGGAATGTAAGTCTGCACCCAAGCGTGTTCTCCCAAACTTGTCTGTCCGTTCGTATCTTGGATGAGAAGACCGTACTGCGTCCAAGATGGGATTCCGATGCTCCTGCTCATTGACTCGAACAGATAGGAAAGCTCTTCGCAATCCCCTTCCTTGAGTTGATAGACCTGTTGGGCTGAGAGTGGTACATTGCCAAGATTGTAGGTAATGTTATACCTGTAGTTCTGAACGATGTAATTATAGATCGACCTGAGCTTTTCAACTACAGTGGTGTCGTTCTTTGTCAGGTTCAGGGTGATGTTCCTAAAGAAGGAAGGGTTAATGACCTCTCGACTGCTCCCTGAAGAATTGAAGTACTCCGGATGATCATATTCATTCTTCAGACTAGATGGTATCTGAGATATCAGCCCTGAAGGATTTGTATCGTTTTTCCAAATTTTTGAGTAAGAGTTGATGTTGTATGAGATATTAACATAGGAGTTCCCTGGGCTTATTTGCAGAGCTACAAAAGTCCTGTTTTGAGAGCTCTTGACTGTTTCATTAACTTTGGAAGAGTGGCTGATAGCAATGTTACTTTGTTGAAGGGAATCGTTTATGGTTGGGGTGAAGTAAAAGGTGAAAGTTTCCCCCGAACTAGAAGATGATGTGAATGTGAAGTTTCTGGAAAAATGAGTCGTGATCTCGGAAGGAATTTGGTAAGAAGAAGTTGTGGTTGTGACAACACCGTTGAGTAGATTTGTATCCTCAACTACATAGTAAACGGCTGTAAACGCCATTATTACAGCAATTGCAACAACTATTCCCTTTACTGCCGCTCCCATCTAATTTGACCCTAGCCTCTCTTGAAAGAATTTCATATATAATAGTATTGCAACTGCAATTTCTGGAATAATTGTGATCAGTGCGTAAGAACCGAATAGATATTCTACGAATATTGAAGATGAGAACATCATCTGAACCAGGAAAGCAAAATTGTAGTAAAGCAGGACCCTATTTTTTGCAATACCAATGGACAGAAGTGAAGCCGACATCACATTGGCGAGGAAAGCAAATAGAGCCACCAGGGCCACGAAGATGTAGTTTATCGTTGATGTATAGGTAACAAGGGCGATCGCAAAAGAGACAGGAAAGGAGAACGCACCCCCAAGAGAGGTGGAGAGCTGGATGAGATCCTTCCTTGTCCTGTATTTTCCGGTGAGTATTGAAAGCTGCTCGCCTGCCGAAAGCAACGGAAGAAACAGCATTACGGAGAAAAGCATCAGATCGATGTACCTCGAGAGCGTGTAGAAGGTGTATAGAAATAGGAATACGTACACGATTCCAAGTAAAAGTCCGAAGAGGAGGAAACGCCCGAACAGCGACTCCTCTACTACCTTGTCGATTCTGTTCCAGTTCAGATAAAACAGTGGAGTGAAAATCGCCAAAGGTATCAGAATCGCAGGATAGAAATTCATTCTCCGAGGTGATAAAATAAATAGTAATTATAATTTCTGACATAGTGAAAATGGCCATAGCCGTCAGAAAGGACCTCGGTATGGGCAAAGGCAAGATAGCTGCTCAGGTCGCACACGCAGCTGTACAGTGTTCCATGAAAGTCTCCGAGAAGAGGACTCAGTGGATTTCTGAGGGACAAAAAAAGATAGTTGTATGGGTCCAAGATGAGAAGGAACTTCAGGAGCTGGTCAACAAGGCAAGGTCCATAGGAGTGAGCTGCTGCCCGATTAGAGATGCTGGCCTTACACAACTTGAGCCTGACACGCTGACGTGCGCGGGTTTTGGACCAGACGAAGAGCCCGTAATCGACTCTCTGACTGGCAAATTCAAGTTAGTGTAATTTTCAAGTTCTGTAGTTAACCTTATATCAACTCTTTGACTGAGTAGATGTGGTAAATCAACCAGACAATGCTGGCTCGAATCAACAAATCTTCGATGCGCCAGAGAAGTCGACGATAAAGGACATGCTGACGATTGCCTGGGTTCTGTCACTCATTGTGGGTATAATCCTCCTGATCACAGGGATCATTACTTTTGGAATAACTGCAATATTTGGTGTTATAGACATAGTAGTGTTCTACGAATGCAGGGAGATCATAAGGATGACAGAGCAGAGAAAGCTATCTGCTGCGAAGGAAAAGACCCTCATCTGGATGATAGTGGGATTGATATTTGGATTCATCGTAGTTGGTCTATTCATGGTCATAGCATACATAAAATTCGACGACCTCATACGAGCATATCAAAACACCGCCAAGCAGTCGCCGTCGCAATGATTATTCCATCCAATCAGAACCGACAGAACGGAAACTCACCTTAGGGATGTACAGATTGACCCTCTTGTGAGCACTGCTCTGGACCAATGTGTATATCCTCTTTACCTCTTTTGTACTGATTCCTTCGAACTTGCACTGTTCTGGTGTTTTCAAGTATTCCAAGCACTCCAATATTTTGTCCAATTTCTGGTAAGAAATCCCCAGTTCTTTCTCGTCCGTCTGCCCCTCCCACAAGTCAGCTGACGGTGACTTCGTCATCAGCCAATCTGGGAAGTTGTACCTTCTAGCTATCTCATATACCTGGGTCTTGTACAGGTCGCCTATTATCTGAAAATCGGAACCACCGTCACCGAATTTTGTAAAATAACCGGTGAGGAGCTCACTTTTGTTTGAAGTTCCTGCTACCAGACCATTGTACTTATTGGAGACAGAGTACAGGTAGATCATTCTCAGTCTCGCCTTGATGTTACCCAACAGTCTTGCATCCTTAGAAGTGTTCTTAAAAAACTCAAGCGCCTTGTCCATCTGTATAGTTTCGTATGGAAGTTTCAGGAAATCTGAAACCTTCTTCACATCTCGGTTCTCTTTACCGAAAGGAAGTGAGTAAAGGTGGATCTTTTCCTTACTGATGTTCTTCTTCAGAATGTAGCCTACTAGTGCTGAATCAATCCCCCCCGAAATACCCAAAATGACATCCTTCTTACCAACAAATTCTTTGGTGAAAATATCCAGAACTTCAGTCGTTCCCTCAAGAAGCTCCATTGTTGCTGGAAACGTGGAAATAATAATAAACCTTGTGCATTTGAGGTAGAGTACAGCCGAGGTGGCCCAGCCCGGGAAGGCGCAAGCCTGGAACGGATTTACAGATAGCTTGTTCTCGCAAGAGATCGGGAGTTCAAATCTCCCCCTCGGCGTTTTTAACGTAAAAAAGGGATTCGAATGAACCTTCAATTGCAATGTTGAAGTGCTAGAGCGGGTGGAATTATAACTGTTCATGATTCGAATAAGAGAACAAAATATTTGCACAATCAATTGTATCTTTTGGAGATTGGGTGAAATATTGAAGAAATGCATCGTCGCAGGAGTCTTGATTTTAAATGAGAACGGAAGGAAGGCCCTTCTAGTAAAGCACAGGAAGCTTGGAATTTGGATCTATCCAGGTGGTCACATTGAGGAGAATGAGAATCCGCTAGAATGCGCTATACGGGAATCCAAGGAAGAAACCGGTGCCTCTTTTGAAATCCTCTCTACGAGTGATTTCACTATCGATGCCGTATCTGCAAGAAGTACACCACAACCTCTTGTTTTAATGAATGAACTCGTCCCCTACTCCGAAGGACCTCACGAACACTTTGACATGATTTATCTCGGGAAAGCGACGAGTTCTGAATTCAAGAATAATGAAGAATCCTCGGACTGCAAGTGGGTAGACGAGAGTGAAATCGAAGGGCTCGAAACCTTCTCCAATGTGAAAGAAATCATTAAGTTCGGTTTTAAAGAGTTTAGAAGGATAGAAAAGTAGTGACTCCCTTATCGAGCAAGCCCTTTAGAAAACCTTAATTAAAATATCAGATGTCATGCTATGGACGAGGGAGAAACAATTGAATATCCAACTTTTGATGGTTCAAATGTCAAGTCATTTCTCGTAGGGAACCGGAATTCAAAGAGCGCTATTATCGTGATCCAAGAGATATGGGGTCTAACGAACTTCATCAAGAATTATTCAAGGCGTTTATCTTCCCTTGGATTTCTTGTAATCGCTCCACACTTGTACTCAAGAAAGGAGGAATACGATCTATTCACACAGGAGAACATAGCGATGGCTATGAGGCTCTTCTTCGAAATTCCTGCGGAAAAAAGGGGAGAACCAGAATCAATAAAGGCAGTGATGGAAAGAGCTACGGCCGAACAGAGAGAAGTGATAACCAAGCTCATGATGGGAAGAGATCAACTACAATTGAAAATGGCAAAGGATCTTGCAATGGCGTATGAATATCTGAAGAGTAATTTCAAACCTTTAAAGTACGGCGTTGTTGGATTCTGCATGGGCGGTGGTCTCTCATATAGAATATCGACCCAACTTCCATTTGATGCTACTGTGGTCTATTACGGAGCAAATCCGCCGGACCTTAATGATATCTCGAAGATGAAAGGTCCAGTGTTGGCACTTTATGCGGGAGAGGATCCGGGAATAAATGCTGGGATACCGGAAGCAATAACGAATTTTCTGAAATTCAAGAAGCAGATTGAGCTGAAGATTTACCCGAATACTAGACACGCCTTCGCAAACACTGACGGGGCTGCTTACGTAAAGGAAGCTGCAGAAGATGCTTGGGAGAAAACAGAGTCGCACTTCAAGAAGAATCTGTTATGAAGAAGGAAGATCAGCTACTGAGCAACTGCTTCCTCACCTGGACGGAAATACTTGAGGAAAAGGAATTGAAGAAGAATAAAATAGAATAGGTCAGAATTTTGAAAGGTAGTCGATCGTATTACTTTCTCATAGCCACAGAAATGGCACTTACTGGGCAGGCAGTAACACAAGCGTTGCAGAAAATGCAGTCCGTCTCCCTGATTGGATCACACTTGTCCGTTCTGTACTTGTTCCATTCATCCGTTCCTTCAGCAACCTTCTTGTCGTTGCCCGTCCCCTTGTTTCCTGCATTCAGGAACCACTCGTAAACATTGACAGGGCACACATCCATACAGGATCCGTCTGCTATACAAGACTCCCAGTCAACAGCTACATTAGTCCCGTGGATTCCTAGTTTAGTTGGATAGACTTTTCCATCCTTATCTAGCCTTTCCTTGCCTTCGGCCCTGACCTCGTGACCAGCGTGATTTCCAGTGATTGGAAACTCATCTTGCTTGTCAAAGAAATTGTCATCAATAGGTTTAGAATTGTAGTCAACCTTGGCCATATTTTGATAGGAAAAGATGATATTAATAATTTTTGACTTTGGTTCTCTCTCTGACCAATCCTCAAAAAACATTAATACGAACTATCGATGGACTGCTATGATAATCCCATATATGGCAACAGCACTAGCAATCTCTACTAACGTGGGTGAGGACGCCCTCATTGCTCTGGTTGCGATAATTCTACTGGCATTTTTATTTTATTCGATTAAAATAGTGAGAGAATATCAGAGAATTGTCGTTTTCAGATTTGGTAGGGCACTTGCTCAGAAGGGACCAGGGATAGTATTCATCTACCCGATAATTGATGTTCCAGTAAGGGTCGACCTTAGAGAGAGATTCCTCACCATTCCTCATCAGACCTGCATCACGAAAGATAATGCACCGGTGGACGTCGATTTCATCATTTATTTCAAGGTCATCAGCGCTTCAGACTCTGTCATTCAGGTACAGAATTTTGAAGGAGCTGCGATGGGAATTGCTACAACTACATTGAGGGCAGTCGTGGGAGACATAATTCTTGATGAAGTTCTATCAAAGAGAGAGAACATTAACGCAATACTGAGGACGAAGCTTGATGAAGTAACGACCAGGTGGGGAGTAAAAGTGACCAACGTGGAAATCAGGGAAATACTGCCTCCAAAGAACGTATCGGATGCAATGATAATGCAGATGAGCGCTGAAAGATCAAGGAGAGCTGTGGTCACAGAAGCTGAAGGAAAGAAACAGGCAACTATCACAGTCGCAGAGGGAGACAAGCAATCCAACATACTGAGGGCTGAAGGAGACAGGCAATCCGCAATATTGAGGGCCGAGGGATACGCCATGGCACTCACAACGATATTCAGTGCAGCCAAGGAAATCGACCAGAAAACGATGGCACTCCAGTATCTCGACATGATGAAAACTCTGGGATCGAGCAATTCGACAAAGTACGTGATACCTATGGAATTCACTGAAATGTTCAGGCCATTCACTGAAACCCTTAGGTCGGCATCAGCCTCAAATAACAAGAAAGAATAAGTAGAACAATGACAAAGGAACCCAGTGACTTTGCCTTAAAATATGGCTTCAGGACCGTAATTCCTGTTGCCATAATTCTTATTTTTGCGATCATACTGTTGGTCGAATACTTAGCAACAGGGATGAACAACACATTCATTCTTGCTTTCTCGATCGTATTTTTTCTAATAGCGTTACTACTCTACGTTGGTTTTAGGATAACCATTTCCCACAGAATCACGAAGAAATACTTTCATGTCGAAACCTTGGTAGGACAGACCGGAAGGGTCATAAATGGAGTCCCCGCAAACGTCGTCGGAACCGTCACGGTCGTCAATGAAGACTGGAGCTTCGTCTGCGACTCGGATACCTCGGACAATGAGCTCGTCACCATAACCGAAGTCCAGAGCGACAACGTGACCGTCAGGGTCAAGAAGATTTCTTGACCGTTGCAAGTCCTTCACTATAACTCAAGACCTCAATCTCCTCTCCCTTCATTATAGCTTCAGAAGAGATTGCGCTCCACTCTTCTGACAACACATTAACTACTCCTTTTTTTCCAGGTTCTATGTCAGTGATTGCCTTGCCCTTCTTCCCTACTATGATCTGAGGGCCCACTCTTGCAGGCTTGCTCAGCGCTGCCTTTCTGATACCGATCAGATAGAGAGCCCCTATGGGGAGCACCGTTGCCTCCAGTGCAATCAAGGCATAATTTGATCCGGTAATTATTGGGCCTTTGGCGGAGTAACTGACCCCTATGAGCAAAATCAGTCCACCTGCAATGACAAGAATCACTCCTGCAACCATTGCCAGACCGTGGCCAAGTTTGATTTCCAAGAATATGAGGGCAATTCCCAGTACCATCAACAGAACTGCTATAGGCTGGAAGCTGACTAGAGTGACACCCCAGAATCCTAGCGCAAGGGCAACAATGCCTGCCACGCTTAGAGCTATAGATCCGTGGAATATGTCGAGTAGTATCGCGACAGCTCCAATGAGTATCAGGAAATCTGCGACCGTGGAATTCGAGAGGAACGATTCCAGCTGTTGAACATCGTTCTCATAGAACTGAATTTGGGGAAGGTTTTGGTACCCCCGTTGCTGAAGCACTCCAGCCAGGCTATCAGATAGCCCTGATACTAGTCCAATCCTTGAGGCATTCTGAGCAGTATAAGCGACATTGTTTTCGACCATCTGATAAACCGCTGATTGATTCCAACCGTGCGTTTGGGCAAGTGATTCCATGAAAGAGTAAGACGCGTTTGTGACGTGCTGTTCTTCAAGTGCACTCCCGCCTATGATGTACGGCTTTGATGGACCGATGAAGCTAGAATTACCCATATAAACGTAGTTGGAAGAAAGTGCTATGTAGGAGCCGGCCGATGCCGCCATGTCCCCTGACGGAACGTATGTCGTGATGTTGATCGTCTTTTCTGCAGCAATTGTGTAATTTACTATTGCAAACGCATTTGTCAAGTACCCTCCAGGAGTATTCATCACAATAATCACAGGATCATTATGTGAAACTGCATACGACAGTACAGACTGGAAATAATCCTGTGCGCCGCTGTCCACGGGGTAACTGAAGTTTATTATGACTAAGGAATGAGTATTTGCGTGAGCAGATGGAATTGAAAAAACAACCACTAATGCTAAGAACAGCACCATTACAAGTGCGAGTTTCATTCTAATATATTCACTGCAAAGAAATAAGGTTTCTTCTTTGATTTTTGCTTAGACGATTAAGCTAATGTTAAGTATTTAACATCGATTATCTGATTTGATTATTGTGAGCGCAAAACCAGTCATTAACTATGGATTGGATGGAATTTACGTTGACGAAAGTTCTATTTCTAAGGTGGATGGTCTGAATGGCAAACTGTGGTACAGAGGATATTCGATAGAAAGCCTTGCAGATCAGTCAAACTACGAAGAAGTTTCTTACCTCCTACTAAATGGTAAACTCCCATCTTCTAAGGAATATGAGGAGTTCACAAAAAAGCTGAAGGAAAGAAGGGATCTGCCGAAGGAAGTTATTGATCTGATAAAAGTGATGGCGAAGAAGAGCCACCCGATGGACGTTATGAGAACTGCAACGTCTATGCTCGTTATGTATGATAAGGAACCAAATAACAGGGAACCGGCCTCAACCCTAGATAAAATCGTGACGCTTATCGCCAAGACCGCATCCATTGCGGCTGCAACTGGAAGATTTAGAGATAACAAGGAATACATTCCTCCGGATCCATCGCTCGGTCATTCAGCAAATTTCCTTTACATGCTCACAGGCAAGAAACCGAACGAGTTCGAGAGCAAACTCATAGACCTTATGTTCATTCTTCACGCAGAACACAGTACAAACGCATCGACTTTTTCCGTTCTTGTCACTGCTTCCACTCTGGCAGACGTTTATTCTGCAACTACTTCAGGGATTGGAACTCTGAAGGGACCTCTTCACGGCGGGGCAGATGAGGCAGCATTGAGTATGATGAATGCAATAGGAGATCCAAATAACACTGAAAAATACATCGAAGAAGCCCTGGAAGGCAAGCAGAGAATCATGGGGTTCGGTCATAGGATATACAAGACGTATGATCCAAGGGCCAAGATCGTGAGGAGATTCTTGGATGAGAGCCTTGCGAAGGAGCCCTCGGACGAAGTGAAAAGACTTCTCCAGATTGCCTTGAGGGCAGAAAAAATGATGGTTGAGAAACTAGGAGCTACCAAGGGCATCTGGCCAAACGTTGATTTCTTTGCAGGACCGCTCTACAGGGTCTTGGGAATTGATGGCCACCTGTTCACTCCCATATTCGTAGCATCAAGAATGGCTGGTTGGGGTTCCCACGTGGTCGAGTACTGGGGAAACAATAAGCTCGTGAGGCCCGTAGAATGGTACGTGGGCTTGCTTGACTTGCCGTACGTTCCGATAGCCCAACGGTGATTTGCTTTCTAGTCGAAATCAAGGTGAAACATTTAACTACTTTTTCACCATAGCGATTTCACATGGCCATATATCACGGAAGAGCAAGTGCTAAAATTAGTGGTGGCAAACTCAGGTCGAACAGACACAAAAAGAGATTCGAGCTAGGAAACGAACCAACACTGACCGTACTTGGAAATGTAAAGAGGAAACAAGTCAGAGGAATGGGAGGAAATAACAAGTCTGCCCTGCTAAAAGGAAACGAAATAAATGTCACGGATCCAAAGGCTAGGGTCACAAAGAAAGTTAAGATCCTCAACGTGAAGGAGAATATCGCAGATCCGCACTTTGCCCAGAGAAACATCATAACAAAGGGGGCCATAGTCGTTACAGAGTTGGGAAACGCTCGTGTGACATCAAGGCCAGGGCAGAGCGGAAGAATCAACGCAGTACTTATTCAGAAATGAAGCGAACGCTCTGGGAGACTTATTTTAATACTGCAGTAACCCGCAAGATGGGTAGAAGGGTAAAGAAGAATTTTCCTTCCGAAAAACTTATAGATATTTTGAAGTTTATGAACCTGGATTTCCAGGTTTATGAAGCTAGATATCCCAAATCTCCTTCAAGAGCAGAAAAAAAAATTGAAGTGGAATGGGAAGGAAGCAAAGAAAATTTAATAAAAAAAATAGAAGAATTAGCAATTAGTGTGTCTTGACGAATTTAGCTAAGATGTCAGTCAGGTCTGGTTTCCCTATTTCCTGAAGCTCATACTTCACATTTATGAGTGGCTTGTTTATCTTTACCACTTTTGTCAAGTCTATTGGAGTTCCGGAGACAACGACGTCTGCCGGAGTTGCGTTTATGGTTGCTTCTAGATCTTTTATCTGCTTGGGAGAATATCCCATTGCTGGGAGATAGTTGTGGATTTGCTTGTACTTCTCGTAAACTCCCTTGATCGTGCCCTTGGCATAGTCCTTGGCGTCTGCGAGCTCCGAAGCGCCATACTTGATGGAAAATAGCACTGCTGCGCCGTAGCTCATTTCGCCATGAGTAAGTGTTGGACCATCCTCTATCGCTAGGACTCTCTTTCCCCTGACCTTCTCGGAATCTGCACTGAAGAAGGGGGATGCTCCGTCCACTACTATCGCCTTCGGGTTAACTTTCCTTATATTTTCTCTCACGATGTTTATGTTGTCCAGTGTTG
>JAJYRY010000026.1 GCA_021793855.1 Thermoplasmata archaeon | reverse complement strand
CCGAGAAAGTAGATTATTTTTACAGAGATAAACTACTAAGATCAGAGCTTTTACCAGACCTTGGGTCCCCCTTGACATTGAGGGCCATAATCCGTGAAGACAGTATTATCAATGGAACGGGAGAACGCTCTTTGCCCCTTAATCTCAGAAACAAGAGTGTTAGTCTCTGGAACCATGATGCTGATGGGAGTTATGAAGAGGGAGTGGATCCACTTTATATAAATGTACCAATTATTCTTGATATCAAAAATGAATCGTGTTACTCGGTATTTTTCAATAACTCTTCAAAGGCAACTTTTGACATATGCTCCAAGGAGAAGGATACCTTAAGGACCGAATTTATGGGAGGAATGCTAGATTATACTATGTCCTTCGGGTCCCTCAAGGACATTTCCAGACAGATGAGCAACATTTTAGGAAAACCTTTACTGCCTCCAAAATGGGCACTTGGTTATCACCAGTCAAGGTATAGCTACAATTCACAGGCTGAAGCAGAGGAAGTTTTCAACAAATTCCAGGAAATGGGGCTTCCTCTGTCTGCCATTCACCTTGACATAAACTATATGGATGAGTTCAGAGTTTTCACTATAGATAAGGAGAAATTCCCTGACCTTAAGGGTTTGTCAGAGAAGATGAGCCAGAGCGGGGTGAAACTGGTTGCCATTCTAGATCCAGGCGTAAAATCCGACAAAAACTTCTCAATTTATAATGAGGGCGTAAATGGCAGTCACTTTATCAGAGATCCCGAGGGGAAAATCATCAAAGGACCGGTATGGCCTGGCAATGCCGCATTTCCTGACTTCTCAGATGAAAGAACCAGAGAATGGTGGGCCAAGAAATACACTTTTTTCAAAGAAAATGGTATAACAGGTGTTTGGCACGATATGAATGAACCTGCAATTTTCGTTATCTGGGGTGACAATAGTCTTCCTCTCATGGCGCTCCAGAAAGAGGGATTTCACTATCTAGTCCACAATAAATATGGGCTACAGATGTCGATGTCTGGCTACAATGGCATGAGCATGATCATGGATGAAAGACCGTTTATACTGAGCAGGTCAGGATGGGCAGGGATTCAAAAATTTGCCTTTGTCTGGACAGGAGATACTGCCAGTTCGTGGAAGGTCCTGAAACAGACAGTCTCTACAATCCTGAATCTCGGTTTATCTGGAATTCCTTTCAGCGGCGTTGACATCGGTGGATTCAGTGGGAATCCTTCCGAGGAGCTATTCTTAAGATGGTTCGAACTTGGGTCGCTTCTCCCACTTTTTAGAAATCATTCAGCCAAGGGAACGAAAAGACGTGAACCTTGGATTTTCAGCAAAGCGGGACAGGAAATCATCAAGAAGTATCTAAAAATGAGATATATGCTGATACCATACTTCCTATCTGTTTCGTACGAGTCACATACGCACGGTTTTCCGTTTGTCCGGCCAATATACATGGAATTCCCTGATCTTTACATCGAAGAAGCGTTCATGATTGGCGGAAGTTTACTAGCAGTTCCTGTCCTAAAGAGAGGATTAAAACAGCTCCAGATTAATCTACCGGAAGGCAAGTGGTATTATTTCTGGGACGACACTATTTGCGAAGGTGTTGTTGATGTGAATGTGGGGCTTGGGGATCTTCCCTTATTCGTACGACAAGGGTCGATCATTCCTTTAGAAAGGAAAGGCAGAGAGTTCCATGTTTATCCGGGGAATCTTGAACGATTTGTCTTTTACGATGATGATAGCAAAAAGAACCCAACGTTCATCAAAGTGGAGTTCAGGATGAAGGAAGTGAATGGTTCTTTCACGGTGGATTGGAACTACGAAGGAAGCCTTTATGACGGAAATACTGAACTCAAATTCGTAATACACAAAAAAGGAACTGAGGAAATAGTCACCCGTAAACTCCAGAACAAAACGTTAATTTTTATTCAGTAATTCAAGGACAAACCCATCGTTATTGAGTGCAATTTTTCCCCTTCCCTTCCATATGTACCGCCTTCCTATCAGTATGGTACCTCTGATTTTAATGTGGGCGTCGTCGTTGCCAAAATAAAAATTCAACCGTTGATTTCTGGATATTTTGGAAATTCCATTGATTTTCACGGAGTTCAATTCAGTCAATATACCGTGTTTCATTATCTCGTTATCCCTTCTTAGTTCAGTCAGTTTCTTAAAAAAATTCAAGGTTCTTGAATTTATTTTGCCCCACGGAATGGTTCTCCTACAGTCCGGATCTTTCCCTCCCTCCATCCCAATTTCATCCCCATAGTAAATTAGAGAATAACCGTTCATCATAAACAGAAAGGTATAGGCTATTAGCACAGCATTCATATTTCCCTTGAAGTAAGTCCTTATCCTTTCTATGTCATGCGAGCTGAGAAGGTTCATGCAATTATCTGTTTTTCTTCCATAAATAAACAAGAACTCATAATAAGATTGAATGAACTGACTTACTGTTACCCTTTTGGTTATCAGTGAGAGCATCAGACCGCGAAGGAAATAATTTGTTATGCCATCGTAATAGCCTTCGAGAGCATAAATTGGAGAAGCACACCACACCTCCCCAATATGCAGTAATTCTCTGTTAGCAGACATTAGACTTTTGACGAACTCCCTTGGAAGTGAATTTCCGACGTCATATCTAACTCCGTCTATCTTGAATTCTCTTACCCAGTGCTCCATTACTTCCTTCAGGTAGGCTTTGACTGCCTCGTTTCTCAAATTAAGTTTTGGAAGCATTCCGTACCCCATAAAAGTCTCATAAGAGGGCAACGCGCATTTGCCTTTTAAGAAGTTGCAGTGGAGCCTGAATCTTTTGAAGAGATCACTGTGAAATATGTAAAAATCGACATATGGACTTTTTCTTTTATTCCGGAGAACATCCTTAAAGAATCGATGGTAGGTTGACGTATGGTTAAAAACCATATCCATCATGATTTTGATTCCATTTTCGTGTGCCTTATCGATCAATTCTTTAAAATCCCCCTTTCTACCTAATATCGGGTCAATTTTGTAGTAATCGTCGATGTCGTAACGATGATTGGAATGACTTTTGAAAATAGGATTGATATAAATATATTCAGGATTAAAGGCCCTAAGGTAGTCTAGTTTTTCTATTATTCCCCTCAAGTTTCCTCCATAGAGGGAATTAAATTTTGGGATTGAATTCCATTCAGTCAGTTTCTTCTTCTTTTTATCATCATACCTAAAGAATCTATCCGGAAATATCTGGTAGATTATTCTCGAACCGCTATTATTGGCGAAATTGGGTCCGCTTCTACCAACGTGAATAGTTTCATTTTCAATTGATAACGAGAAATCTTTGTCTGCCTCCTTAACAAAATAGTATATGTTACCGTATTTCCTTCGAATCCTTCCCACATCTACCTTTGCTGATTCCTCACGCAAGAGATTGATTTTTACTGGCCTCGACGAATAAATGAAATACATTACCAATCCAGCAGAAACGTACCTTGACCTGATGCTGAAAAAGTGTCCCTTGTACCTTACCACCCTCCTCATCTTTCTTCCGACAGGATAGTATTGGTTTTGAAATATCCTGTAATCATATATGCCTGGAGGAAGACTTAAATTTACCTTAAACGAGTTTTCTTCCGCAAGAGATATGTTACCTTCTCCATTGCAATTTATGGTTCCCTCAGGATAGAAAATGTCACTCTTTTTTGATATTTGGTGAGTGGTCACTGTTATCTTACATAAAGGCAACCTGTCCATTTCTCCCAGCGTCATTGTATACATAGCAGTTAGATAATACTGATGGACTGATCTTAGCCGTATAAGGATTAAAGAATGCATTGTTTTGCAATAAGATTAAATCGGCATCAAATATAAACGTACTAATGCCCGACGACATATTCAATGGATTACAAAATTTTGGGTTATCCAATTACGAAATAAAGGTGTATAAGACTCTTCTCCTTAAAGGACCACAAAATTCGACAGAAGTTGTAAAAAATTCAGGTATACCGCAGCCAAGGGTGTATGATGTTTTTAATAACTTGCTACGAAAGGGCCTCCTGGAGAGCAGCAGGATTGGAAAGAAAAAAATTTTTCGAGCTGTACCGGTAAAAAATGCCCTCGGGCATCATATTACTGAAATGAATGCATTTCTTGAGGAACTTGACCATATCGTTTCTGAGGAGATGAAAAACTCGAATTTAAAAACTCCATCTATTTGGCTCATTGAGAATTCGGATAAGATCATAGAGAGGATGAGACAGCTCATCACAGGATCAAAAAATGAGATAATTGTTTCCCTTGGAAAGGAGAGTCTAGAACAGCTCTTAAAGGCCCTAAATAGTGAAGCACGTCGTGGAATTACAATTGCCCTAGTCATTTTCCCCGATACTGGAGAAGACCTTATTTCAAGATTAAATCCAAACATAGTTATCAAGAAGAGGAGCGGGGTGGCTTCAGAAGTTTTGATTTCCGATAGGAGCAAGGGAATTCTGAACGCGGAAAATGGCAGTAAATTCAACTACGGACTGTATTTTGAAGAGGATGAAATAATTCACATCTTAAATTATTACTTCTACCACACAATCTGGCTGCCATCAACATACATTACAGATTTTACCAGCTCCAATACGAGACGGATATCAACAGCATGGCTTACCTGTGAAGCAGTCTCTTCCTATAACAACAAAGGAATGAAAGTGACGGGTAAGCTTCGACTTAAAATTGGAGACTTGGAAAAGGACGTTTCTGGTGAAATTTCTCAAATATCAGTGGTTCAAGGCATGAGCCATACCCTGTATCTTAAAACAAGGTCAGAAAAAATTTCCGTAGGGGGAAAGACCGCTAGATTTGAAGATGCCAAACTGGTGTACGGGGTCCTTTCTGCGAAATAGGTAATAATAACTACCATTCGTAGTAAATGTTAAATATTGACTTTTTAATATGATTTCATGGTTTCTAATAGTCAGCCAACACCAACTAGAAAGAAACGTTCTCAGGGCGTAATTTATGCGGTAATTGTCGTGGTGGTTATAATAATCATTGCAGCGGTGGCCATCTCACTTGCATTACCCCACAGTAAAACGACAACAACAACTCCAGCAAGTAAAGTTACCATTACCGTATGGGGATCTGGAAGCGCCGGTGGTGAAGCCCAAGCGTTCAACGCTAGCTTGGCGTCATTCGAAGCATTATACCCTAACATTACGATCAAGGATTCACCTGCCATCAATGTGGCATCTACAACTTTCCCAACTGCGGCTCATGCTCACAATGCACCTGACGTTTATAGGGATACAAGCGATAACGGAGGTGCGCTCTATGCGGCAGGACTACTGCTAAATTTGACACCATACCTGAATTCCAGCTACATAAACTCGTTCACAGCCGGGACTATTACAGACTGGAAACTTAATGGGGCGCTTTACGGAATTCCAGTGAATACCAATGGTATAGCGCTATATTACAATAAGGCACTTGTTCCAAATGGAACAGCCCCATCCAATGTATGGCAAATGATTCAGGACGCAAAGAACGTGACTGCTATGGGTTCTGGATATTACGGACTTGCATACGGAATAGGAAATGACTATGGGTACAGGTTTGCTGCTTGGTTCCCTGCATTCGGCGGTGGAATTTTCAACTCCAGTCATTATCCTGTAGTAAATAGCAGCCAGGACATTGCTGCAATGTCATTCGTATGGAATTGGACTGCAAAATACCACATCGACACAACAGGACTAACATTCGCGGACGAACAAAGCCTTTTTGAATCCGGAAAATCGGCGTTTATGTTAGACGGTCCGTGGGATCAATCGACATATGCAAAAGCGCTAGGATCGAACCTCGGTGTTGCTCCAATACCTTTTAACAACGCGACGGGATTATGGCCAGAACCTCTCTGGGGATCTGTAGGATATGTAATTCCGGATTCTCAGGCCAGTGGTGCAAACGCTTCACAGATATGGGCGTCCCTGAAATTCGTGCAGTTCATGACTGATAATAATTCACAGGTACAGTTATTCAAGTTGGCGGGAGATCTTCCTTCACTTATCTCTACTGGGAAATATATCGAAACTCACAATTTCAACGATACGGTAATTTCAGGATGGGTTGCGCAGGAAGCTCATACACAGCTTTTCCCCAACTACCCGCAAATGGCGGCATTCTGGACACCGTTCCACATCGCCGCAACCAATCTGGAACAGAATTCGTCAAAGGTAACTGTTTCTGGAATCATGAGTCAGATGGAATCGCTGATAATTCAGACTCTTAATTCTGAGGGTATTTCATTATCTGTGGTTTCGATAGGTCCACTCGCGGTACAGGGACCAGGCTACGGAACGACAATGCTACAAATGAACACTGCTCCGACAGAACCTAGTATAATAAAGATTTAATTTTTTTATTTTCTTCTTTTTTATAATAGTGATGAAAGTGGTTAATAGAATTCGGACTTGGAGTTTAAGATCGCTTATATTCATATTGCCAGTTATAGTGGTACTCATTTTCCTGGATTTTTATCCCATTGCGTACAGCATCTATTTATCGTTCACTAATTTTGGTGAATTTCACTTTTTTGACTATACATTTATTGGATTTCAAAATTACGTCAAAATTGTGGAATCTGGCTTCCTATGGACACTCCTGGAGCAGAATGCCATTTATGCGGTTGGGAGCGTCGCATTATTTGCCCCTCTTGGATTCGTCATCGCAATGGTAATGAGCCAAAGGGGACTAAAGGGCAAAACATTTTACAGAACCGCAATACTGTTCCCCTGGGCCTATCCTGCGTTCATAACAATACTCATCTGGCAGGGTATGCTTGATTATAGATTTGGTATCGTGAATGAACTTCTTGCAAAGATAGGAATTGGCCCAGTATACTGGCTGGGAACGCCAGCGACCGCCATGCTTTCAATAATCCTGGTTAATCTCTGGCTGTCATTTCCATATTACACCTATGTATTCACATCTGCTATGCAGAGCATTCCCTCTGAATTGTATGAGGCGGCAGAGATGGACGGATACGGCCCTCTTGGGAGGCTGAGGACAATAATAATGCCAATGCTGAGCAGGCAGATAGCATTCGTTGTGATATTCGGATTCATATTCACGTGGAACAATTTCTACATCCCATTCTTGTTGACAGGCGGTGGTCCGGGGACTTCCACTCAGATATTGATTACTTACAGCTACTATTCAGCGTTTTCATATCTGCAGTTTGGAATTGGTGCAGCTTATTCTGTCATATCAATATTGGTTCTGCTTGTGATAGTCATAGTTGCGAATCATTACTCAAAGATGATGACTGTGTTATACTGAGGTGAATGAGATGAAAAATAACAAAGGAAAATTCTACAGAAGGATTAGATTAGCCAAGAGAATAATCTCTCACCTCTTTCTCGCCCTCATTGTTATCTTTTCTATCTTCCCCATATATTACGTCCTGCTGATGTCCCTCTCGCCTCTCTCCAATCTTTCCCAGATGAGTGTCGCAAAGCTTATTCCTAACCTAGCCTACCTGACGACAGGGAATTATGTATCCATTCTTTTCCATTATCCTTTCCTGACATGGTTGAAGAACTCTCTTATATTCAGCGCCAGTGCCACTTTCTTTGGCGTTCTAATTGCAATCTCCTCTGGACTGGCACTTTCCAGAATGAATATACCTCTCAGAAAGACAATATTATACATGATGCTAATATTATCCTTGTTTCCGTTCGTCATAATGGTTATACCATTCTATTTCATGTTCTCTGAACTTGGATTGGTAAACACATATACGGGCCTAATAATTGCCTACTCCGCCGGGGCTGTAATATTTGCATCATGGTTAATAAAGAATTATGTGGAAATGATCCCAAAGGATTTTGAGGAGGCCGCACAGATAGATGGATATACCAGAACAGGTGCCCTGTTCAGGGTATTGCTCCCTATTGCCAGACCTGTTATCATATTTGCACTTGTTCTATCATTCATGGGTCCGTATACCGACTACGCTCTTGCAGGGCAACTGCTTACAAGCCCAAACCTCTATACGATGGCTATTGGAATGTACTATGTGTCTCAGGGTACGGTATCAATGAATTATGGGACATATTCTGCTTTTGCCGTCCTAATGGGAGTGCCCATATTCTTGCTCTTCTTCGCATTCCAAAGGTATCTGGTTTCTGGATTCAGTATCGCCATGTATAAATGACAAATAGAAGCAAAGAGAGCAATGATAGGAAGAAGAATGCAGCGAAGAGTGAATATATGTCTATACGTGAAAAAATAAGTATGATGTTTCCATGTACTGGCCCGCTCCCTAGTGCAAACGATTGAACAGTATTAAATGAACTCACCAACTTCACTTTTCTGTCAGATGCCCTCAGAAGCATTTCGTTGAATATGTTCAGAGAAGAAATGGACTGGACCACTCCGAATAGAATGCTCACCGCAATTGTGGCTTGGATTGAATGGCTGAATACAAGCAATAATGGCACCGCAAGTAGCAGCACTCCCCCTATTAACATGCTCCTTGAATTTCCAATTATGTTTGCCAGTTTTCCCAAATAAATCTGAGACATAATAAATTAAAATGATACCAGAATCATAAGTGCCGAATAGAATGTCAGTGGGACATGCATATAGTTCTTGTCAACGAGATAAAGTTGAAAATATGTAAACAGACCAGAATAGGAAAGTACAAAAAGTCCAACACAGCCAAGAAGAAGGACAAAGTGTTTATTTCTAGAGTCTTTGGTCATAGTGGATTCATTCGTTAAATTAGAAGACGGGATCTTCCTCATAATTAGGAGCGAGGCAGTCGAAAACAAGAGAGAAATAAGTATCAAAAACGTGAACTGAAGCCTCTCTCCTAAACTAACAGAGAATATTCCAATCCCAATCAGCAATCCAACTAGAGAGAATATCTTCATGTAAAAATTCCTGATGGAGAAATACTGATTCCTCTCTCCAATGGGTACAAGGAATGGAACCCACAACGTCCAAGTTGTCCCAGAAAATGATGCAAAGAATGTCCTCAATGAAAGAAATAATATTATGTAAACAACATCATCTATGATTGGAATCCTTATGAATAGTAATAATACAAGAGGAAGCCACAGTACTCTGTCAAGGAGTGTCATGATCAATGTGGTGCGCCGTAGATCGGAAGCAACTTTAGAGTGGTGATATGCAAAGAATTGTGCAATAGGAACTACCAAGAATGGAACTCCAATGATAATACCAGCCGGGTCTTTGCTCTTGAGTATGAAGAAAGTCAAAGGGACTAAATAGCTAGACATGGCGCTTGAATAGACTGACCATAATATTCCATCGCTCAGAGATAGGTCCTTCACTCGTTTCTCTTCAATTCCCTCACCTTTGACATATCTCCTGAGTATTCTTCTAACCTCGGCCATTATTTCTAATTCTTTACTACCAATCGTAATAAAATGATTGTGTTAATGAAAAAAATTAATAAGCTGTTTACATATTTCAAAATGATTACGTGGCCACAATTTCATTGGAAAAACTTACAAAAGATTATGGGAACCATAAAGGGATATTCGACCTAGATCTTATCATTGATTCTGGAGAATTTTTCGTGATACTTGGCCCAAGCGGCTGTGGCAAAACAACAACACTTCGAATCATCGCGGGGCTTGAATATCCGGATTCGGGAAAGGTATACCTAGATGGTGAAGATATAACCGACTACCCACCAAGGAACAGAAACATGTCAATGGTGTTCCAGAATTATGCACTCTACCCATTCATGACAGTTAGGGAGAACATCGCTTTCCCTTTGAAGAGAATGAAAGTAGACAAGAATGAAATTGACTTAAAAGTAGAAAAAATGGCATCAATTCTCTCTATAAGCAACATTCTGGATATGAAGCCTGGACAGATTTCAGGTGGTCAGAGACAGAGGGTCGCGCTAGGAAGGGCAATAGTGAAGGAACCCAAAGTTTTCCTGATGGATGAACCTCTGTCTAACCTTGACGCAAAATTGAGAATTGGTATGAGGGCAGAACTGAAAAAAATACAAATGGAACTCAAGACAACAACAGTTTATGTCACTCACGACCAGATAGAGGCAATGACCCTTGCAGATAGGGTAGTTGTGATGAATAATGGCAATCTTGAACAACTTGACAGACCTATGAAAATATACGAAAAACCAGCAAATTCATTCATTGCATCGTTCCTTGGTGACCCGCCAATTAACTTCCTAGATGCAGAAGTAATAAAGGAGGGCGATCAGACATTCCTGGTCATAGGTGACGGCAAGATAATCCTTAACAGGAATATTGGAAACTATGAAGGTAAATTTGTCAGGGTAGGCATCAGACCTGAGGATATCAAAATAACGAACAGCGGAATAAAATCGAAGATAACCTTTATTCAACCTCTTGGGAGAAGAAGACTAGAGCATTTCAAAATAACAAGTGATGGTACAGAACTAATCAGAGCTTCTAGCGAGGAACAGACTCTAAGCGTAGGAGATAACTGTTTTATAGATTTTAACCACGAAAAAATACTGCTGTTCGATAAGGATAATGGGAAAATAATTTAGAACATTTACTTCTTTCACGAAATTCTTAGTCAGACTTCTACTAAACTCTATAACCCCATATGCTCACTTCTTTGCAGTCCTGGGTACTAGCTCACCTACTTTTTCAATTGCTCCATAGCTTCCCTTCTATTCCTCCACCGTAGATGATTTAACCTACCTATATGCATATGCATCACATTTAGCTGCGTCCTTTCATTCCTGCAGAAGATTATGATACAAGCTTGGCGTAGATTTTTTGTTTTGATGAAGGAAAATCTGTCCAGAGATACCATTAATTTAGGCAAAAATCGAGTATTGAATATTAGGGTTAGACCACCCTAGAAATACGGGCCCGAGGGGATTTGAACCCCTGACCTACTGGTTAAGAGCCGGTCGCTCTACCTGTCTAAGCTACGGGCCCAGCGAAGGTTATTCGTTCCAAAGCATAAATATTTCCGGCTGATGGGTCAGGGAATGTTAGTATATCTTAAGTAATTCTTTCTTAAGGTTCTCCTTTGCACAGAGACTACTCGTTCAATACATCTCCATTCTCAAGTATTTTAGCCACTTCGGGCCTGATGATTTCCTGGGGGATTTCCTGGTGATTTTTTAGCATCTCCCTTATCCTTGTCTGACTAATCACCATCCTTTCTTCAATGCCGTGGGGGCATACACTCTCTGACGTTGTGCCCCTGCACTTCTTACAGTAGAATGTTTCCTTGAACTTCAGTGGGATGATGCCGATATCCATTTCATCAAATATCCTCTGGGCAGCGTATGGGTCATAATAATTCCCTACCCCTGCTTGATCCCT
>JAJYRY010000025.1 GCA_021793855.1 Thermoplasmata archaeon | reverse complement strand
GCAAGTTGTTCAGCTTCCTTTTCCCTGTGAGGAAGCCTGTCTGGGACAAAACCTGGCTCGAGTGCCTGCCTCTGTCCCTTTACTATCAGTGAAGAGTGAGAGAATTTTTCAAATAAATTTTTAGATGAATTTTCCATGTTATGGTAAGAGAAATGGTACCTTATTAAAACGGTTTCTTATCAAGTCTTTTACCAAAATCGATAAATACGTCACGTCACATGCGCTCCCCTACATTTCGACTGGAGAATCAAAGAAACTGTTTCTATTCGATTAATTCCGTGGGTTTTTGCAGTCCCTCTATTTCCACTGGAAACCTTTCCGATTTTTCCCTCTCATCCAACAACGTTTCAGCTTCACCAACAAGGTATAGAGAGCCTGTTATGACAACATTTCTACCGGACTTGATTGCTGAATCTAACGCTTTTTTAGGTACGTTTTCAATTTCTACTTCCCTGAAGAAAAGACGTGCTTCCCTTTTCAGGTCTTCAACTCTCTTCTTCCTCTCTGGTTCGTTTGGTTCAGTCAGTAAAACGCTATCTGAAACTTCTGCCAAATTCTGGAGGATGTTGTAACTGTTCTTGTCTCTAAGAACCCCCATTAAAATCAACGGGTCCTTTATTGCGTATCTCTTTATGTTCGAGCTTAGGACTCTTGTAGCCTCTGAATTGTGGGCTCCGTCTAGGATCATGAGTGGATTTCTCCTCCTGATCTCAAATCTACCTGGTATCTGCTTCTCCTGAAGACCATAAAGAATATCACTACCATTCATAGGAGTTTCCAGCGATTCTGAAGCAAGAATGGCCGCAATTGAATTGTTCACCTGATAGTCTCCTAGTGCCTTCAGTTTCACATTGTAACTGCCCACATCGGTTTTAACGCTAAAGCTAGTTCCATCCAAAGAAAGGTCAACGTTCCTTGCAGTATAGTCAACAATCTCCTTCACGGGGGACTTAGATTGCCTTGCAATGTCTAGGATGACCCGCCTTGCAATCTCAGGGACCTTTCCTAGAATTACAGGTTTACCCCTCTTTATGATGCCTCCCTTCTCCTTCGCAATATACTCGATGCTCCCACCAAGCTTGTCTGCGTGCTCGAGCGATAGACTGGTGATGATTGAAACTTCAGGGTCTATTATGTTGGTTGAATCTAGCCTTCCTCCAAGCCCTACTTCCACTGATGCAAATTGTACCCCCTTGCTCCTGAAGAAGTCAAAAGCCATGTTGGTCGTATATTCAAAGAAAGTGAGTTGTGTCTCCATCCCATGGTACTCTATTTTTGAGCTGTGCTTTTTAACAAACTCGTCCACAAACATTGCAGGGATTTCCTCATCGTTCACTATAATCCTTTCAGAGAATCTTCTGAGATGAGGAGACGTGTAGAGCCCTGCAAGATACTTCCTTTTCAGTATCCTGTATATGAACGTGGCAGTAGATCCCTTCCCATTAGACCCTGCAACATGGATGCTTTTGAAACTCTTGTGTGGATCCCTTAATTGCTTTGCAAAATCTAGCGTTGGACCGAGTCCTAGCTTTATTCCAAATCTTGAGAGGGAAAATAGGTATTTCTCCCCGTCCATTGCCAGTGAAGATATTCGTTAGTAAAAAGGTTTATTTACGTTCAAAATTAAGATTGTGCAGTCGGTTAGGATCATAGTTGTTGAGCCTAAGAACCCGGGAAACCTAGGAGCAATTGCAAGGTTGATGAAGAATTTTGGACTGAGTGACCTGACTGTTGTAAACACCCACAGGATTCCCAGCGAGGATTTCTTTCGCTCTATGAAGGGAAGTGAAATACTTTCGAGATGTAGAATGGTAGAAAAACTGGAAGATGCCATCGAAGGGCTTGAATTTGTTGTCGGAACCTCTGGAGTAAAGAGCGATTCGCCGAGGGAGGTCCTAAGGAACTACATGAACCCTGAAGAATTTGTTAACCAGTCCAGAAGGATTGGTGGAAAGGTAGGGATCATACTTGGGAGGGAGGATATTGGATTGACGAACAGTGAACTTGCAATGTGCGACTTCTTTGTCCATATCCCAGCCGATGAAGAGTATCCGATACTCAACGTGTCAAGCGCAGCTGCGATTCTATTCTATGAGTTGTTCGGTGGTAAAAGAACGAAGAAGGTTGAAACGGTAACAAGAAGGGATAACGACAGGCTGATTGAGAAGTTCAGGGAATCACTCATCGAAAATAATTACCCCAGTCACAGGATCAACAAGACAACGCTTCTCTTCAGGCGTGTCATTTCAAGGGCCATACTGACACCTTACGAATACAGGATACTGATGGGTGCCATCGGCTGCAGACACAATGGTCCGCGGAAGAAGTGAATAGAGCTTTCAGCAAGTCAGCCTGTCAGCACAGCTACGTGGATGCCCTTGTCGTTCTTCCTGCCCACAACGTGATATGTACCCACCAAAGAGGCGACCGCTGCTGGAATAGCATCCAAATTCTCCCTTTCCTTCACAAGCTTCTTAAAAGATAGCAACTCTTCGTCAGTCACATATTCTGCATATCCCTTCGATTTTATGACTGCTTCGTATGCAAGGTCACCATCGTATGAATGGTAGTTGACAAGTGGTTCATTAATCTCAGTTTCCCTTATTCTATTTCTAGGGAAGTCGGCTATTTTTGCTAGCCGTCCCTTGAAGCTTGAAATTACCGGGTTCCCTCCGTCTGTGCTAGCAGCTATGATTTTAGGTACTTTCTTCACCAGACCAGATATCTTCATTTTTTCGAATCCATGGTATATGCCTGCAAGCGTAGTTCCATTGCCAACTGGAACAGACACGGTATCTGGCACATCCCCTATAACCTGGAATAATTCCTGTGCAATCGGCGCGTAGGCCTCCAGACCTAGCTCAGGATGTGCGCCCGCATTCGCATCAAACCAGTTATTCTCGGTTGCGTCCCTCTTGCTTGCCTCTACCGAGTCTTCGTACATCCCGTCCACAAGCATCAATCTTGCACCATACTTGTACTGTATTTCTTCAAGTCTTGGCGAATGAAACTGTCTGGGTATGTAAATTAAGGATTTCAGATGATGTAACGAAGCATAGTACGCAATCGCCGCTCCGTAATTTCCGCAGCTTCCGACCACAACGGTGTCATAACCATACTCCACCGCTTTTTGAACGTGCAGTGAGGCAACCCTGTCCTTCTGTGTGCCTGTGGGATTAGATCCTTCATATTTCAGGTATAACCTTTCAATCCCTAGCTCCTTCCCCAGATTCTTTGCACTTATCAAGGGAGTGTTGCCCAGTACTTCATGACTTTTCCCCATTTGTGAAAGTGATTTCAGATTTTGATTTAAACCTGTCTCCCACTCCCAATCCTTCTTCCTTAGTTGATTTTTTATAGGAAGTCTTTGGATCAATTCAGCGAAATGCTGATACTACCCTGAAACGCGTTCTGTTCGACCTGCCTGGGAGCCGTTGAATTATCACTAGCCCGCAACTTTCCATTTTCTGATACTATGCCTTTCACAAGACTATCGATGTGCTCATTTATCTTCGCTAGAACGTTAGTCCATGGGTATTCCTTCATGGAAGACGCAAAATTCTCGTTTTCCACAACCGAAGTTACCTCAACCGACTTTTTCAGTTCCCTCAAGAGCATGTCCCCCCTAACCTTTCTCTCCGGGGATTCACTATGAAATGGCATGATGCCTATAAAGAAAACACTGTTCCCATTTGAATTCAGCGCATTACAGACTGGCTTCAGAACTGAAGATGAAAACTGACCTGCAGGGGAAGAAACTACTACTACCTTTGATCCCCTCACCTGGGAATTGACATAATCAACTACTCCCTCCATGCTACCGAAATGACTAGAGTCTATGTAGACAGAATTCTCGTACCCAAGAGCCTTAACAACATTTACACCTGCGCCTCCTACACCAATAACCTTAAAATTGTCTGACATATTAATGACATTAATATGACACTATATAAGCTTTTTTATATTCTAACGTATAACCGGGGCTATATTTAATGTCAGCCGCCTGACAACTTTCCAGCCTTTTCCATTAAACTAAGCTTACTCAGCAGTACCTTTGGTGGAACTCTCAGAACGTATTCGTTCTCGACTCCCCCTGAATACCCTTTTCCAATCCTGCTCTTCTTAACCAGTCCAGAAACCTCTATTGTTTTCAGGAACTTGTACATCTTGGAGTCAGAGATATTCTTGTCCAGATTCTTGATGTCAGATGTTTTGAATCCGTTCTCAATATTTACGGATTCTAGCAGGGACCTCAGTAGAAGGATTTCATCCTCCTCCAGATTTATGAGTGAACTATCTTCAAGAGGTGGTGAGAAGTCCCTGTATGCCTGGAGAACCGAATCCTCATCCAGAAATACGTTTCTCGTTTCGGCATACAATGCAGAGTTTCTCAGAAGTTCTATCGCGACCCTTGCACTTCCGCTCTCCTCTGCAAGTTCTGATATCCTTGAAATTGCGCCATCAGTGTACGCGCCTTCGTAAAGGCCTAGGTTTGCTCTTGATGATATAATCTTGTAAAGATCATTGGCATCATATTCCTTGAGAGAGATCCTGTTGTATTTCCCTATTCCTGAAAGGGTACTTCTATCCAGGTACATTTCTGGTTCTTCCATAGATAGTAGGACGAGCTTTATTTCAGGGCCTCCGAGTTCCTTGCTTCTGGAAAGAAGATACACAATCTGGCCGTGCGCTTTCTTTAAAGACTGTGATTCGTCAAGTACCACGAGATTATTTCTTCCATTAAGTTCCCTGAAAAGAATGTTGGCAAGTGATTCTGCCCTGGTATTTCCTATTTCTGGAAGCCTTATGCTAGGGTTATCCAAGATGGTGGATATGATGGACCTGTCAGTCTGGTTGATGTAGCAGTTCACGTACGTCCCCCTGAAGCTTTTCAGCTGCTTGAGCAATGTTTTTCCAATAAGCGTCTTCCCCGTCCCGGGGTTCCCACGGACTACAAATGTGGATGATACATCACTTCCGCTTATTAGTTCCTCAAGTTCTTTCAGCTTCTCTTCCCTGCCTATTACAGATTCCGGGATGTAATCCTGCGAGAGGATTGCTGAGTTTTTAATGACCTTCATTTCTGATTTATCACCTTAAACGAAAATTAATTATAAACCCTATTATGTCGAAGCATGGAGTATAGGAATCTAGGGAAATCCGACCTAAAGGTATCTGTAATCGGCCTCGGAGCCTGGCAAGCAGGAGCCAAGGGATGGGGCAAAATCGTAGATTCTGATGTAAAAAGCGCAATTTTGACCTCAATTGAAATGGGCCTGAATTTCATCGATACTGCTGAAGTTTATGGAGATGGCCATTCTGAATCAGTCATAGGGGAAGTCATTAAAGATAACAGGGACGACATAGTTATAGCAACGAAGGCCTCGGGCAATCATTTGAAACCGGAATACCTTGAGAGAGCATTGGAGGGAAGCCTAAAGAGGCTCAACACAAATTACATTGACCTCTATCAACTGCACTGGCCAGACATCTACACGTCCCTCAAGGAAACGATGAAGACACTGGAAAGAATGGCAAACAATGGGAAGATTAGGTATATCGGACTTTCCAACTTCAGTGTTTGCCAGATAGAAGAAGCCAGGTCGTACCTTTCAAACATGGACATAGTGTCCAACCAGGTAAGGTATAACATCCTGCAGAGAGAGATTGAGGAGGAAATGCTCCCCTACCTAACAAAGGAGAAGATAAGCGTAATCGCCTATTCACCGCTAGCACAGGGACTCCTCACATTCAAGTATGACCACGCAAACCTAGAGGCGAGCGACGTCAGAAAGAGCAATAAACTCTTCACGGAACCGAACATCAGAATGATAGCCTCATTCCTCTCTGTGTTGAAGGACATATCGTTGGAGACAGGACATTCTGTGGTGCAACTGGCGCTTAACTGGCTAATATCAAGGGATAATGTTATACCGATCCCAGGTGCAAAAAATAGGGACCAGGCAACAATCAACCTCCAGTCAAACGGATGGAGACTGAGTCAGGAACAGATTAAGAGGATCGAGGACAAGTATCAGGAGATTAAGGATAAGCTGGACACTTTCTAGATTCGATCTTCTGTGACTTTGCATTCCCGTTGTTCGAAGATAGGGAGCTTTCTACCTAATCATCAATTTTGTGTATGAGTTCAACGCTTGACCCGAATAGTAGATTCTTGAAATCCTGTGATACATCGTATTGGCGTGTCTCTATACTACTCTCTATGAGCATGAGCTCAGACAGCTCATCTGGATACCCTTCAGAGAATATTATCTCCTTAATGCCAGAATTGATGATCATCTTGGTACAATCAGAACAGGGATGAGTAGTCACATATATTATGCTTCCATTGATTGCCGTTCCATTGTAAGCGGCCTGGATGATTGCATTCTGCTCAGCATGCAAACCTCTGCAAAGTTCCCTCCTTTCTCCAGATGGGACGTTGAGCTTATCCCTTAGACAACCCACCTCATCGCAGTGAAGTGCGCCTCTGGGTGGACCGTTATATCCAGTTGCCATTATCCTCTTCTCCTTAACGATGACAGCACCCACCTTCCTCCTAACACAATTAGACCTAGTGGCTGCCATGAAGGCCATTCGCATGAAGTATTCATCCCAAGAGGGTCTTTCCATTGAATTGATATGGGCATCTCGTTAAAAAGTATTTAGAAGCATCCGCTGAAAATAGTTACCTTTTTGCCAACAGCAATGTATATATGAGGAATTAAGTTATATTTATATGGCAAAGTACAGTTTTAAGTGTGCAGACATTGGCATGAACTGTGGCTTCGAGACTAAAGCTTCAACTAAGGAAGAGTTGATGCCACTGATAGTCAATCACGCCAAGACTGCTCACAATATGAATGAGATACCACCAGACGTCGCAAAAAAGGTCGAAAGCGCTATAAAGAAGAGCTTCTTCTAAACCAAACTGAAGGACTCTATCAAGCTGGAGAACAACGGCTCTCCTATTACTATTACCTTTAGGTCTTTAGATTCGTTCATTTCCCATTGTCAAAGGAGGAGTACCTGTGCGTTGGTCTCTTTCGTCTGGAAATCTAGAACACCAGTTACATATTCAGTAACTTAAGGCAAGTGTCAACGACCTTGAGAGTTTAATGCCGCAAATAATCAATCTCAATGAAAGAGATATTTAGTTAATATGCCCGAGATAGAAGCAGTTATTATTGACGTGCATTATGGGCCTATTGATCAAATTCCATTTGTAAAAACTTAATTGCCTGAAAAAGGGATTATTTCGGTTAGCTTGGAAAATCTTTTAAATTCATTTCTTATAAAAATCTGTGCCCCACCCCCCCTCACGTTATCAAATAGACCCCCAGCTGCCGTCCCAGCCACCCAAAGGGTACCGCCTTAAGTTAGCAACGGTTATTGCGATTGTGGTTGTCTTGGCGTCTGTAGGTATTATTGTCGTTGTCCACTATTATTACACATTTTCCCCCTATCAAGGAGGACTGCAGCCTTCCTTCGCATTTCTGCCAACCTCCGACTTTACAAGGACTTACGGGATACAGTTCATAGGGACCAATTACACATCAAATCTATCATTTTCACTGCCTCCAAAATTCTCTTCAAGAGGATTGCTCTATGCAGAAGCCTGGATCTATTTTCCCCTACAGACCAACAAATCCATAAACACCTCAGCAATCATTGCCGTTTCCACATTGATAATGGAGATGAACAGCACGTCTCAGGCAAGTTCGTCATACTCGACGCTTGAAACTTCTCTATACGTAGGGACAACAGAGGTTTCTACTGGTTACTTTTATGGTTTCCATTATGCACTCTGGAAAGGGAACATCTCATCCACCCCAATCAACGTCTATTTTGCACAGGACAAGAATTACTTACTCATAATGCAATTCTATGGACCAGCTATAACCTACGAAACAACAATTTTCAAGGAGCAGGTAGTATTGATGCTTTCGACGGCTGGAGCTTGATTGTGGAAATTGAATGATAATTGCTTATTACCAATATGCTCCGGCCGGGATTTGGACCCGGGTCGTGGGATTGAGAGCCCCATATGCTTGGCCGGTCTACACCACCGGAGCTAAGCCTAATTCTATAAAAATATAAAATATCTCTCAAAGAATTTTCGTCCCCTTCCCAATTTAAGAAACAATGTATATAGCCACTTTAGTTACACAAACTCGATACGAATTCCAAGCAACCTAATGCAATCTAAAGTATGTAGCTAATCTTTCCATCACTTACGAAATAGTTATTGGGAACGGGCTTGTCCTCATAGATTCTTATGCCTTGTTCTGAAGTAGTGACCCTTGAACCCATTGAAGATATCCTGAATTCTTTTATCCTGTCTCCCTTTTCCTTCAGGAATTGTCTGATTGCTTCTTCATTGTCATCATCTCTCTGAAGAGTGATCTGCCCCCCTGCAAGCCTCCTTATGCCCGCGGGATTCTGTTCAAGTTTCTTTCGCTCTATAGGACCTGTTATAGTGACCTTTGAAGGGTTCATACACATTCTCTCAATGGCTTCGTTTCGCTCCTTGATCCCGCTTTCCCTCCACAGCCCAAGAGTCTTCTGAAAGAGGCTCACCAAGTCGTCTGACTTCCTTGCAGCCTTTTCATCTTTTAGTTCCTTCTCGGAGAGTATAACGTGCAACTCATACTTAGCCCTCGTGAACGCAACATACAATATCCTTGATTCCTCATTCAAGGAGAAATTGTGTTTCTCGCTCTTTCCAATGATCTTCCTGCTTGGAGAATTTATGAAATCCTTGTCCCTTTTAGCAACTATTCCTGAATACTCGTCCGAATAGTATTTCTCCCTGTCCAGCCCAGGTCTTAGGTCATAAATTATTACCGTATTGAACTCCAGTCCTTTTGACTGATGTATAGTCATTATTTTTACGCGTGACATGTCCTCCAGAAGGTCTTCAACTGGTCCGCTTTCCTTACTTTCGGCAGCATTCTGCAGCCACTCTGAGACTAGGTATGGATCGCCGCCGTACTCCGTGATATGGGAGGATACCAATTCCATGATCCTGCTAAGCCTGCTCGTTCGTTCCATGCCTTCAGGAGCTCCAAGTAATCCAGATACGTACCCCTCATTTAGCAGTATCTTGTTCAGGATGAAATCTAGCCTTTCGTGCTTCAGCTCTTCTCTGTACCTTCCCAGTTTACCTTCCAGAATCTCTCCCAGGCTATCCTTAGAAGTGGCTACTTCGGAAGCATTCATGTTAAACAAAGGGGAGAACAGAAGGGATACCTGAGCAACCTGATCACCTGGATCGGCAAGATAACGAACGATCGACCTGATGTCGAGCCCCTCCTGCGACTTCAGGATTGATTCACCTGATACCAGTACACAATCTATGCCCTGCCTATTCAGGTACCTTTTCAGGTTGAAGAAATCTGTTGAAGTCCTACTTAGGACAGCAATTCTTCCAGGCAACTCACCCTCCCTGATTTTTTTCTTTATTATCTCTGCAACTGCTTGAATCTTGTCTTCTTCAATATAACAGAATGCGCCTCCGTCGTGATCTGAGACGCCATCCATCTCCTCATACTCCATTATGTGAGGGAAGAAACGGTTGAAGAATGCGATTAAGTTCCTTCCGCTCCTCCTATTGGTCTTCAAGGATATCTGGTTTGAAATCCGGTCGGAGAATCTTCTTTGCGCACCGGGATGAGCTCCCCTGAACGAGTAGATGCTTTGATTGAGGTCACCTACTACGAAAAATGAGGCCCCGTGTTCCAGGAATTTCTCGAAGATTGCAATCTGTAGCTCGTCAGTATCCTGGAATTCGTCCACAAGAATGTACCTGAACTTTCCTGCTATCTCCTCACCCTTTGAATCCATTATCCTAAGTGTGTACAGTAGCAGATCGTCGAAATCCATCAGCCTTGACCTCTGTTTGACACTCTGATATTCAATTACGAAGAAGGATAGTAGGGACAGAAGATCAGGAAGCATAGATATCCGCAGTCTCGATGAAACCTCCTTCATCACCTGATCGTCATAAGCTTCTTTAGCATAATTTGTGAAGAAAGAGTTGTTGGTAAAAATCATGTAATCAAGATATCCTTTTGAAGCCTCCATGATTCCAGAGCAGTCTTTTATGACCTGCTCTATGTCTGTCCCGAACTCCTCAAGTATCCTGTTCAGGATTAACCCTTCTTCTGTTATTTTCCTCTCATTTCTTGTCCTTATGATAAAATTCCTTACGCTCTTCTCCAATAGATTGAACGATTCCAAGTCATCCATGACACGGAAATACCAAGGTATCCCAATTTCCATCCCGTATTTTCTTACTATTTTTGAGCAGAAACTGTGTATTGTTCCTACGTTAGAAGTCGGCAGTTGCCTTATCAGGTCAATTTGTCCGTCCTTGAGGGCCTTCTTCTTCAACCTCTCTATTAGCTCTTCGGATGCTCTCTCGGTGAACGTAATAGCTACGACTTTTTCCGGACCCTGTTCCTGCATTAGCTCGTAACACTTGTTTATTAGTGTTTCAGTCTTGCCGGATCCAGGAACCGCAGTTACGAAATCTCCGCTCACATTACCATCTCCTTTCCTGGACTCTGCAGACGCCCAGAAGAGGGCAGAAAAGTTCATTTTCACATTTCCAGAGACTATCCCCCTCCTTCACAACTGGATCCACATCCCCGCTCAGGAAACTCTCCAACACGGGATCTACAATTTCCCTGCACTTCCTGAGCTGGGCCTCCTCGTTTGGTATCGCATTGAAGAAGCCTGCAGTGTTGAATCCTTCACTTATGTCCCTGAACGAAACGTATGCTGCAGCCCTGACCTTCTTTCCCAATATACTCTCAACGCCGAGTTTATAAAAGAAGAGCTGAACCTTCCCGTGCCTTTCGTCGCATAGGTCATTCTTTGGATATCCATAGAGCGAGCTCTTGTAGTCTATTATGCAAAGTGCATCCCCTTCTTCGTCAACCCTGTCGACATACCCCCCTATCCTTATCTTGTTTCCCCCTACTTCATAAAAGACCTGCTGGTCACTGGTTGGAAAATGGAATTCCTTCTGTATAGTCTTCCTTCCAAGTTCAAGTGCATGATTTACATCCATGACGAAAAATTTAACCAGTTTGCCATTAGCTATGTACTTGTCCCTGTAAAACTTGAGAGCCTCGATCCTTGACTCAAATTTCTCCCTGCTAATTTCTCCCTTCACGTAGGAATCAGCAAGTTTCCCGAAGTCTGAAGGCGATATATCGGTTGAATAATACCTTTCAAGAATCTTGTGGGTCATGGACCCCGTTGTTCTAGGGTCCAGGAATTCCCTCGGTGGGTCAACCTCGTCCACTCCCAGAAGGCCATTCACAAACCCCTTGAAATGACATCCCGCGTAATTCTCGACGAACGTGGGATAGATTGGTTTCTGAAGTCTCGCATCTATGATGGACTTCTCAAGGG
>JAJYRY010000024.1 GCA_021793855.1 Thermoplasmata archaeon | reverse complement strand
CAAAGGAGGAAGTAGATGGCGTTATAGACCAGTTGCAATATTATGCAGAATTTGCGAGGAAGATTACGGGAGACATAGTTGAAGGTTCAAGCTCTTCAAGGAAGATTTTCCAATACAAGGTTCCGTACGGTGTTGTGGTAGCAATTACGCCATGGAATTTTCCGGCAGGAATGGTTGCACGTAAAATTGCACCCGCTTTGCTAACCGGAAACACGGTAGTTGTCAAGCCAAGCAGTGACACACCTTTCACAGCAGAATGGATAGTCAGGAAGTTCGTAGAAGCTGGGGTTCCAAATGGCGTTTTGAATCTTGTCTCTGGTAAAGGAGGTGATATTGGTGACCACATTGTAGAGCACAAAAAGGTATCTCTGATAACGATGACTGGATCAACTGTTACCGGCCAAAATATAATGAAAAATGCCTCGTCAAATATGGCAAAATTGATACTGGAATTAGGGGGGAAGGCACCATTCATTGTCTGGAAGGACGCCAATATCAAAAATGCCATGAAATCCTTGATATGGGCCAAGTTCTGGAATTCTGGGCAGTCGTGTGTTGCAGCAGAAAGGCTCTACGTGCACGAGGATATTTACAACGATTTCATTGAAAAGTTTGTTACAGTGACAAAGGGACTGAAAGTTGGCGATCCTTATACATCAGATATGGGCCCGCTAATCAATAAGAATGCATTGCAAGCAACAGAAGAGGTGGTTAAAAGTGCCAAGGATTCAGGCTCTAAAGTGTTGTATGGAGGGAAGAAACCTGAGCTAGGTGAAAAATACCAAAACGGGTACTTCTACGAGCCAACGATTATAGATGACAGAGATCAGAAGTCTCCATTATTCCAGGAGGAAATATTCAGCCCCGTAATAGCAGCAATGCCCGTGTCTGATCCAGATGAAACCCTATCCCTAGCAAATGATTCGAAATATGGTCTCGCTTCATATCTATTCACTGAAAGTCCGGAGATTATATTCAAATTTTCAGATTCGATAAAGTTTGGTGAGCTCTACGTCAATATGCCAGGACCGGAAGCTTCTCAAGGTTATCATACGGGCTTCAGGCTCACCGGACAGGGAGGAGAAGGAAGCAAATACGGGATAGAGGAATACGTAAAGTTGAAGAATATATATGTGGAATACTCCGGCAAGGAACTTACGATACCCACCATCGATGATGAATTATTTAAGTATATGAGCTGATGGATTTATTTAAAAGACAACTAAAAGCGTGGCCGCCAACGTTGTACGTAATAATTTAAGGATGTCCTTATAAGCATGGATAAAGTTATTTAATTCGTATTAGAATGCATAACAAATGGAACTATCTGAGTTACGGGTGAAACTCTATCACGAGAATTGCTGGACAGCTGAACTTCCCAGGATGTTCCCTGAAAACAGGATTCTGTTTCCACTTTCAAGAAGTCATACGGTCAAAGGTACTGTAACTTACACTATGACAAAAGGGACCAAAGCTGAGATTAAGGAAGTTACTCAATCAGACAAGTTTTCAAAATTCAATCCAAGGATCGTGGGGGAGATAAATAACGGAAAGGGTTCGCAGATATTCATAATCTCTTTTCTGTTCAGTCACAGTAACAGCATTTTCAATCTATCTGAAGATTTTGGTGATGTTCTTCCTATAAAGGTGTCTTACAAGGACGATTATGAAATTTGGAATTTTCTTGTCTCCAACAAGAATGTTAAGGAGAAAGCGGATGCTATAAGAGGAAGTATTGAGAGCGTTGCAAGCATTGAAGATATAAAAATTATCAACCCACCTAATCTAATGAAGGAGAATATTACTGATTATCTTCAATTCTATCTGCCACCGAGCACCTATTTTCTAATTAACAGTCTGTCTGAAATTGGTTATTTTGATTTTCCTAGAAAGGTCTCAATAGACGATGCTGCAAGAATTCTGGGAATATCGAAAGGATTCATATCAAAAGTGTCCAGAAAGATTTTTGAACTGTTCCGCACATCCATGTGATGGCAATCCTACAGGCCGAGAAGATCAGTACCTTTCTATCAAGGCTGAGTATCCTTGACCTCCTCCCACGCAAAGCGTTGCTATCCCCCTTTCCTTCCCCCTATCCTCCAAAAGTCTAGAGAGCGTTCCAATGAGGCGCGCTCCCGTAGCTCCAAGTGGATGACCTATCGCTATTGCGCCTCCCTTTATGTTCACATTTCCTTCATTCAAGCCTAGTTCCCTTATAGCATTGATCACCACAACGGCAAATGCCTCGTTTATTTCCCATATGTCTATGTCTTCAGCTTTTAATCCAAACCTTTTCAGTACCTTTAAGGAAGCAGGAACAGGTCCAAGACCCATGAGATAAGGCGGAACAGCAGCCCATCCGAACCCTGAAATTTTAGACATGGGTTTCAGGCCATACTCCTTCACTTTCCTTCCTGAAGCGAGGACTACGAGCGAAGCGCCAGCATTAAGGGGGGAAGAGTTGCCCGCAGTTACTGTACCATTTTCCTTGAATGTCGGAGGCAATGCCGCAAGCTGTTGCATAGAAGTATCCCCCCTAATGCTTTGATCCTTATCTATAACCATTTTTCCGTTAACTGTTTCCACTTCCAACGGAAGTATTTCCTTCCTCTGCCATCCGCTCTCTGTAGATTCATTCGCTTTCTTGTGGCTTTCCAAGGCAAATCGATCCATCTCTGCCCTCGTTACCCCACGCAATTCCGCTAAATTTTCTGCAGTAAGTCCCATGTTGTATGCCTCTTTCATCCTGTAATCTGAATATTCTGAATCTTCAAGGAGCGGGTTGCATAGCTTATTAGAGAGTCTAGGGATATGAGTCATATGCTCAAATCCGCCAGCGAACACCACTTCACTGCTCCCTCCTGCAATTTCCATAACTCCAATTGAGACAGCATTCATGGACGATGCGCATGCCCTGTCAACTGCCATTGAGGGGACATCATAAGGAAGTTTGGAGAGGAAAACTGGATGCCTGCCTCCGTATGTCCAATTCTCATCTCTTTGGTATGCGCATCCTGTGATCACATCGTTAATTTCATGAGGGTCTATTCCAGTACTGTTCAAGGCGTCCTCTATTAGTTTGGAATAAGCCACATCCATCCTAGTAGAATTGAATACATCTCTTTCTGGTTCCTTGGGTCTTGAACGGGAGAATGCCGTTCTTTTATAATATACTACATAAACATCGTTATCCATTTTAACCTCCTACCTTAGGTAAGCTCCAGAAGGATCCATGCCCTTCAGCAGCTCAATTTCTTCGTTGCTTGGTTCTTCGATCATTTCCGCCCCTTCCGGGAAAGAAATACCTATTTTTTCCGTCAGTTTCCTTAATTCCCGAACATCAACGCCTTCATAAACTGATGTGACTTCTGCAACCCCAGACTCAGCTATCTTGATTATGCACTTGTCCGTCACTATCACCTCACTTTGCTTTACTCCTTCGCCTGTTCTTGAGCTCGTTGAGGAGATGGAACTGGTTGTAAAATCCACCTTATATCTGAATTTCTCTTCGTTGAGTTCAACGAGAACAACGCTCTTCTTTGAAAATGACATAATTTCGCACGCACCTCCACTTCCAGGCAGCCTTACCTTTGGCGAGTCGTAGCTGCCTATTACGGTCGTATTCAATCTTCCGCCTCCGTCGACCTGTGCTGCGCCAAGATACCCAACATCTATCCTACCTCCGGAGATAAGGTAGGAAAACGTTTCGAAGAGGGAGTACAGAGCAAAAACGTTCTCGGAGAGAGAAGGATCACCTATTGATAGCGGCTGTCTTTTAGGAAAGCAATCAATTGATCCCGACTCGTAAACAAGCGTTAGATTTGGGGAATAAACCCTTTTTGCAAAGTTGGCAGCGATGTTTGGTAGACCAACTCCGACGAGCACAATATCCCAGTCCTTTATCTCCCTTGCTGCCTGGATTGCCATCCTTTCCCTTGAACTTGTGGTCAACTAAGTCACACTCCCGTAGTTCAGGGGAGGAACAAATTTTTCCTTCATCCTGAGCGATGACAGTTTTTCAGTTCCAAGTTTCTTCATATATTCTTCCCTGTCGTTCAATCCATAGACCCAATCCTCCAGGTATTTCTCCGTATCAGGGATGCTTCTTGAAATCTTGTCCCACCTGAGATAGAAATCATTGTCACGATCGTAGAAACCCTGCGCATATGATGGATGGGCTCCCCAAGGATCTCTCACAACAGATGAAACGATAAAGCCAGGAATTATCGTCCTGTTAGGGTCCCCCTTTATGACTTCAGAATCAACTATCTCCTCCGCAGATACTATCACCCTTTTGCTTGTGAAAGCAACCTCCCTCTGCTCGCCTGTGATACCCCATATCTGGGCATTGCCTTCCTCGTCTGCCCTCTGTACGTGGATAATGCCAACGTCAATGTGTAGAGGTCTCACCACCATGACCTCGTTGTTTGTGAACGGATCTCTAGTTATGCTGAAGTTCTTGTTACGTTGAGGCAGGTCAGAATGAGAAACAGCATCTGCAGGGAGGAAAGGAATGCCTGCTCCTCCTGCAAAAAGCGCTGAAATCAAGCTGCCATGGGTGTACTCCTCAATCTCTAATGCATTGGGATACTTCTTCTCTACTCCCCGCCTTATACAGTGTAGCGAACCAACGCCTGGATTGCCGAGATATGAAAAAGAGAGACCTGATGCTACTCCGGCTGCTATCATCTGGTCATAGATGATGTCTGGGGTCATTCTGACAAGCTTAAGGTTCTTCTTCCTCTGCCTAATGATTTCATGTCCAGCGGAAAAGTTAATGAGATGAGTGAAGCCAGTAATGTAGACAGAGTCTCCATCATTGACGTGTTTGGAAATGGCAGTATTCATTGAAACAAGCTTGCTCATTTCGTGTACCTGTTTCACTTGAGCTGGTTGTTATCTGTAATTTCCCTTAAAACTATATTCAGCGAGCTTATAGTAGTATCGATATCAGATTGTGTATGGGCCAAGCTAAGTGAATATCTACTTCCCGGTACTAAATAGACACCTTCTCTGAGCATACTTGCATCTATCTGTTTTCTCTTTTGCATATTCTGTGCGGTTATATCTCGGTACGTACTCACTTCATCATCTGACAGCGTATAATTTACAATCCCGCCCTCCCCATATATTCTATGTGGGATCCCGAATTTGTCAAGGCTCTCTGATATCCCATCCTTTAAGTTTTTAGAGACCTTTTCAATTTTGCTGAAATTGTTATTAGAGATCAGTTCTTTAACTGTCGCTATTCCTAGAGACAGGCTTAAAGGATTACCATTGAATGTACCTGAATGGAATACCGCGTCATTTTTCTCTCTTCTAGGATCGAGAAGGTCCATAATTTCCTGATTCCCTACAACTGCACCAATAGGAGAGCCGCCTCCAATTATTTTTCCGAGACAAATTAAGTCTGGTACCACCGAATAATACTCAACTGCACCGCCAATTCTCACTCTGAAACCGGTTTTAACCTCATCAAAGATTAAAATTAACCCATGTTCCTTGGTATATTTACGTAAAAATTCTACGAATTCTTGTTTAGCAGGTATGTAACCATCCTCAAATGGTTCTAAGATTACTGCACCTACATCTTCTTTATCTAATATTTCTCTTGTCTTTTCTATATTATTGAAAGGAAGAACAACTATGTTATCAAGTATATCTCCTTTAACTTCTCGACTGTCTGACTCCTTTTCAATATCACCATTTTGGCTCTTTGGATTAATCGGTCTGTAATTAGAGAGTAGAAAGGGATTCGCTCCGTGGTAATGCCCGTCGAACTTACCTATCCTTCTCTTTCCTGTATATGCCATTGCTAATCTCACAGCAAGCAGTGTTGCCTCTAAGCCTGAATTTGTGAATCGTATTTTTCCCCTTTTGTTGTAAATTCCTAATAGAAGCTCCCCAAATTCTATCTCTGCTTTGTTAGGATTACCAAATAGTATAGTGCCATACTCTCTTACTACCTTTGACAGAGCCTCAGTTACGACTTGGTGGGAGTGCCCCAATATTAGAGCCCCATATGAAAGAACATAATCTATATATTCGTTGTTATCCACATCCCATATATGAGCCCCCTTAGCCCTAGCAAGGAAAATAGGAAAAGGGCTTCTGAATTTTATATTTCCATTAACTCCCCCAGGCAAAGACGCCTCAGCTCTTTTAAAGAGACCATGAGATTTTTCTATGGAATAGTCTTTCTTTCCCATGAACTTGCAATTTGTTGGATTATTATAAAATATTGGTCAACCTGTTTACTGGAATGGAAATATGGATAATGATCTAGGGGTATCTCAATTCAGACGAGGTTTTTTGTAAGATTTAAAGAAATTTTTCTGGTATTTTCTTATGCCAGTCAGAGACCTTTTGGTATTCTGAACCGAAATCTATAACATTAGTATCGTGTCCGTACTTAGATATTATCTGAAGGCCTACTGGTAGACCTAGACTAAATCCGCAAGGAATTGTGAGAGCGGGAACACCCAGGTAGTTGAATGGGGTAAGGAACTTCGTAAAGGTAAAATGATCTTTTAATTTCATTCTACGTGCCACTTTGATTGTCGGACTAGATTTTGGAAGGGTGGGAGACAGTAGGATATCTGTCCCTTTCATATTTCTAGAAAACTCAGTCATAGAAAACTGTTTATATCGTACGGAATAGATATAGTCCTGTGTCCTGATCCGAGCTCCAGAATCTATCTCTTCCTTTACATCGCTTGGATATTGTAATTTTTTTCTAAGGAACTTTCTAGAATGATGAAAATACGTTTCTGCCATGTCCATGATGTCATGATACTTCCTGAGCTTGTTGAGGTCCGGGATTTCGAAATATGTTATTTCTTCTATTATGTCTTCAGATTCAAGTTTATCTATTGCTTTCATAACCGTATTTTTTATGTTTTTATCGGATTCTTCAAAAAAGCTCGTGATTAAACCCACTTTAAAAACTTTTCTCCCCCTATTGGGAATTTTACGTGCACCTACCCCCTTAAGAACCATTCTTAAATCTGACGCATACCTGCAAATTGGACCTAAGTGATCTTCAGAAAAGGATTCCGGAAACACGCCCTCCATGGGTAGCCTGCCGTAGGATGGTTTTAGTCCAGTAACTCCACACATTGAAGCAGGTATCCTGATAGACCCACCAGTATCGGTACCTATTGATAACACGGACAATCCGGCAGCTACGGATGCTGCTGAACCTCCACTTGATCCTCCAGGAATTCTATTTAAATCCCACGGATTTTTAGTTGGAGGAGTTACTATTCCGAGAGCAAATTGATGAGTGTTTGTCTTCCCGAGAATCATGCCTCCGTTTCTTTTAATATATGAAATGGCTAAAGCATCATTTTCTGGTAAATGATTTGAGAAAAATGGTGAGCCATATGTTGTTACTATTCCGCGAGTGTCTATCAGATCTTTGACTGCAATTGGGAGTCCAGAAAATAGAGTGTCTGAACTAACCCGTTCAGCTTGTTTCAAAATTTTATCATTTATATTGATATATGAATTAATCTTGCTGTCAAAACGTTCTATCCGTTTGAGCAAGCACTCGACAAAATCAAGTAAATTTTTGCGTTCGCCTTTAAAAATTGAGATAAGACTCTCTAAATCTTTTAGAAAAAGCTCACTGTTACAACTCATGGATTTCACAAAGAAAAAATAAAAATTAATCTTCTACATCAGCCTTTTCGATCACATTTGCAGGTTTTCCTTTGAAGACGTCCGGAAGCCTTGCTCTATAAACAACAGCCATTATTGTTACGATAATGAACCATGCGACTGTAATTATTGGAGCAAGTAAATAAGGCCAAACTGGTAATGGATGTACAGACACTCCAATAGCGAATGCGATAATTATAACGGCCGCGATTGGGACTACCATGTTGGTAAATACTCTCCACCCGTTTTTTAAGATTCTTTCCCTTAATGAAAGTACTGGGAGTCCAGCGTTTGAGATAAGGTGCGCCATCATTACGGGTATTGCAACAATGACTGCAAGAACGAAAAATCCATCAAAAACGCCAAATGCCTTAACAGATGCTAAGGCAATTATATAATCAACTACGGCAAGGGTAATAATAGCGCGGCTTGGAGTTTTAAACCTCGGATGAACATAGCTGAGTGATTTTGGTAGCAGCCCCTCACGTGCCATTCCCCATAGAGTCCTGCTTGTAGCATTAAATATCGCAACTCCAACAGAAAGACAGCTATTTAATACTAATATTGCAAACAGGTATGCAAATATCGGCCCTAAATGGCCTAAATATATTAAAAATCCTGGGTCCGCAAGCCCAGCAAAAGTGGCCATATTCAACGGACCGTAAGTTACGGTAAATGCGTAAGACGAAAGAATTATTGGAAGAGCCCCTATGAAAATCACATAGATTAAGGCTTTTTTAATCGTTATAGCAGGTTTCTTTGCCTCTTCTGCCAATGTGATTACTGATCCAGCACCTATAAAGCTAGTAAAATTTGCAATTATTGCAAAGAATAATAAACTATAGTTATTTCCTAGGTATACTGGCGTGAATACTGATAGACTATTGTGGTGTCCTGCCATTGCAATTAAGACCAAGGCACCTACGTACAATACTGCACTTTCAGCTATACCAGTAATCGTCATATACAACAAATTCAATCTTATTCCCCGATAAGTTATAAATGTTATAAAAACCGCATCTGCCGTCATGAAAAGGAGCCAAAGATAGGGTATTGCCGAAAGGGTAGGGAACAGGAAGTACGCAAACACTGCAAACTGAAGGAACCCAAATGCGGCTCCACCTACGATACCGTTCATGGCATAAAACATACCCGCGTAGAAACCTGCATATTTGTTGATCGCAGTCCCAGCGTAGCCGTAATATCCTCCAGCGTTTGCTATTCTTTTCGAGTATTGATAGTTTGCATTTAATGTTAGGAAAAAAATTCCGAATGCTCCTATTGCAACTAACGGCATTGATCCCAACGCTAGTCCTGCTAATCCTGTCATAAAAACTCCTACTACAGCACCGGGCGCCATATTTGCAAATGATTGAAACACGATTAATCTCAATGGTATGGTCCCTTCTGCCAGTTTCTTAGAATCATATCCTACCATTGAATCAATCACATCTATCCATTATATATCGGTTATGGTAAACCATTTTACCCACCTTATAAATGAAATTTCTCTCAAATTTTCTCTGGTTGACCAGGATGGCTTATTGAAGGGAGGAAATTTTAGTGTCAAACTAATGAAACGTCGATATTCAAGCAAAGACAAGTCCTTATGAAAAGGATTGTTGCTCATAGCCGCATTTTCGATTTACCGCATTGAACCTATTTTGTTATGCGATGGGAGGGATTTGAACCCTCGAACTCCTGCGAGACTAGACCCTGAATCCGTGCTTTTACCCAGTTATAACTCCGTCTATAATGAATTTGAAAGCTGGTTGAAGAACCAGAATTTTTCAGAAGACTATAGAATTAGTGTAATCAATTACATAAAAAATTCATTGTCGAAGACACCCCTATCGGAAAATTGAGGGAAATAATTAACAAAACTGTTCCATACTTTGGGATTAGCGTTAGAGTTTATCTCAACTTCCTTATGAGCCAGAGTACATAACTGAAGAACAAGGGGCAGTCTTCAAAAAAACGATTAAAAGAAAGAAAGCAAATTCAGATATCTCTGTTCCTGAAACAGAAGACGTCAAAAAAGCATTTCATAACCTTCGGGAAAAAAGAGATAAAACCCTATTCAAGCTGCTATCTTTGAGCGGTATAAGACTAACAGAATAAATGAAAACTCTCTCCGAATTTGATAGGGATAAACTCGTTTTGAATGAGAAAATTGCTAAGCACTCACTAGGATGGAGTAGGGGTAAGAAGGATTCTAATTATATGTATCTCCCTAAGCAGTTCGCCTTAATGCTGGAGAAAATCCTATAACATGGAAAACAGTTTTATCTGCTGGTTGAAAAAGCGGTCTAAATTGCAATCTCGATCTTGCAACGGAGTATTCTGTATTTCTCACATAATTCAATAGATGTTGAGTATTATAGAGTAATGGTCAACTGGCTTACTTTATTTATTCACCATGAGCCTGCCCACTCTATAATCACATACCATTGCCTCTTTCAAAAATTCAGAATGTCAATTTTAAAATTCTGAAACAGATTGGAAATTTGTTTACCATCATTGATATATAAGAAATAGAAGATACGTGTGCATGACAGGTCACGGGAAGTCCAAGATAAACATAAGAACACAGATTCCCGGAAAGAAGGGTAAAGAAATTATAGAAATGAGTCGTAAATATATGGCAACTACCACCCAGACGCTGCCTGTAGTGGGGTCGCATGGAAATGGAGTTTACGTCACCGATGTCGACGACAATACCTATCTTGATTTTACGAGCGGTATAAGCGTTACAAATTTGGGGTATAATGACAGATACGTTGTCTCCGAAGTTGAGAAGCAACTGCATAAGATCTGGCATTTTGCAGGAACGGATTTTTATGCGGAAATTCAGGCAAAAGCCGCCAAAGCTCTTGTTAGCATAACTCCAGGAAGATTCGACAAGAAAGTCTTTTTTACAAACAGCGGAACAGAAAGCGTAGAGGCTGCTATAAAAATAGCTAAGGCTTATTCAAAAAGGCATCAATTTATAGGTTTCATAGGATCTTTTCACGGAAGGACGCACGGTTCCCTGAGCTTTACTGCTTCTAAGGCCCTGCAACATAAGGATTTCTTCCCGTCGATGCCCGGAGTAGAACACGTACCATATCCAGACCCCTACAGAAACCCCTTTGGAATTGATGGATATGAACAGCCTACAGAACTCGTGAACAGGGTCATAGACTTTATTGATGACTATCTTTTCAAGACATATCTGCCGCCTGAAGAGGTGGCTGGTATTCTTGTAGAACCAGTCCTCGGAGAAGGGGGGTACATAGTACCACCAAAGAATTTTTTCACTGAACTGCACAAACTAGCTGGCTCTCACGGCATTCCGCTGATGCTTGATGAAGTACAGACAGGATTCGGCCGAACAGGGAGATTTTTCGCATCTGAGTACTTTAATGTTGAACCAGAAATGATCCTTCTTGCGAAATCAATAGCATCAGGCATCCCAATGGGAGCAGTTGTCTTGAGGAGCGAGATGGACTTCAAGGAGGAAGGTATGCATTCCAATACGTTCGGGGGAAATCTACTAGCATCTGCAGCATGCGTTGCCACTATTGAACAATTGAAAAAGATCGGAGCCATAAAGAATTCCAAGAATATGGGTACACATGCAATGAAGAGGCTGAAAGAATTCAAGGACAGGTATGAAGTTGTGGGTGATGTCAGGGGGCTAGGCCTCATGTTGGCAATAGATTTTGTAAGAGATAGGAAGACTAAAAGATTCAACGAGAAGTTCAGATACAAGGTCATCGAAAGGGCATTCAGAAAAGGTCTCCTTCTACTCTCGACCGGAAGGAGCGCCATAAGGTTAATCCCACCATTGACAATCACGGAATCAGAAATCGACGAGGGACTGGACATTCTGGAGGATTCTATCAGAAAGTCGGAATAGCTGCTAACAGTCCCCCTCTAGTGACGTAAAAATTCTGAGTCTAGATTTGAAACTACAGTCGATCTAATTACTGAAATAAGATTTGGCAAAAGCTCCCATCATAACAAGGGAATTTCAGCAATATCTAATAAAGAATTTGCGATTTCCGCCCATATGATAGTTGTCATAGGATACGGTATGATAGGTTCAGTAGCAGCTAACGAGCTTTCTTCTAAAGATTCGGTGGTAGTCATAGACAAGCGTAAGATCGAAAATGTTCCGTTCAAAACCTTAAA
>JAJYRY010000023.1 GCA_021793855.1 Thermoplasmata archaeon | reverse complement strand
AGATTCTCGCCAAAGTTTTTTGATAGATGATAGTATGCGAACAGGCCTGTCGCAGACTGGAGAAGAAAGAGGCCAGAAAATACAAGTATACCTATGAGCGACCTAGCTCTAATCCTCCTGTATCCCGGAACATAAAGAACCCGAATTATAGTGAGAAGAACCAGTTCAGTCAACAGGATGAATATGTTTGGAAGCCAGAATATTCCGATCTTCTGACCCTTTCCCCCTTGAACGGCTATCGTCAATCAATTTCTGGTTATTCGTTAGGCAAGGAGACGGAAAATAAACCTTACCGTATTTTCACCCTCAGAATGATTAGGTTATTCCTTTCAAGCATTCCTATGTGATGTTCGACCGTTCTGTAGTTTACCGCTGGGGTATTGCTTATCCTGTTGATATTTGAAGGTTCATTTCTTATAAGTTCGACGATCTTCAATCTCATCTCCACTCCTCGGGTTGCAACAAATAGCCGCCCAAGTAACCTTCTGAACTCGTTTGCAAAGGCATCATCCTGCAAGGCAAACGTTTCTTTGTATTGAGAAAAATATTTGAAGACATGGTAAAAAATTAAAGTTTGGTAAATGCCAATTATCGGGGCAACGGGAGCGGCATTGGTCCCTATCCTTTGCTTTATGGGCCTCAGAACGGATTGATATATGTGGGTGATCTCATAACGAGAAACGTTTCCGTCGTGAATCCACTCACAAACAAAGTAGAATTCAACATATCTGGCGTTGGCTCCCCAATAGGGTTGGCCCTTGATCCTTCTAACAACTATATATCCCCTGCTCCCATCCCGTCTTTGTAAAGAACTTCTCCAGTATCTCCTTCTGTCCGTCGTTGGATCCTTGTTTCACTTCATCTAGTGTTGAAGCTTAGAAAAACCCAAAAGCAAGTGTCTTTTTAATCTCAGGAAATGATTGCACTACTTTTAATAATGTCTCATGTTTAGCTACATTACTGAAACTGATAGGAAAGGGGTGAGCTGAAGGTGGCAGGAGATCCATCGGAACAGATCGATGAAATCATCAGAAAAACTGATGACTGGCGTGGGAGCATGATGTCAAATCTACGTGAAATCATAAAACAGGCAGATCCCGAGATAGTCGAAGAGGTAAAGTGGAAAAAACACTCCAATCCCCTGGGAGTTCCAGTTTGGTCTTCAGAGGGAATAATTTGTATCGGTAACATCCTCAAGAAAGCGGTTAGACTTACCTTCTCAAAAGGATCACAGATATCTGATCCATCAAAACTGTTTAACACTCGATTAGACAGCAAGACTGTCCGTGCAGTTGACTTTTTTGAGGGAGATAGGATCGATGAGAAAGCGCTTACAAATATTGTTCAAAGAGCTGTGACTTTGAATCTGGAGAGATCGAAACTGAAAAAGTGAAGTGCAGAAGTCTCACCGTTTCCTAAGAATCTTGATTCCGTACTTCCACTTGCCTTGACCTTCTCCAGGGCCGTCTTCTATTAGTTCAGAAAAGGAAGTCAAGAACTTGGTATCGGTCTTATCATGGGGGAAGAAGTCTCCAATCACAAAATATCCTTTCCTTTTCAGTACAGCGAATACATTTTCATAACCTGCGAATCTCCTTCTACCTAGATTGTGAAATACCAAGCTCGATATCACGAGATCGTACTTCACTTTGGATCTAATGGGGAGAGTTAGATCATGTTCGAAGAAATGAACTCTTGAATCAACCTCCAAGAGTTTCATGTTATTCTCTGCTTTTATCATTGAAGAGTGAGATAGACTGCTGTTATCAAATGTATCTATTCCAGTAATTACACCTTCCGGGAATGTCTTGGCAGCCACGTATGAAAGAAACCCCAACCCGCACCCAGCATCGAGTATCCGTATCACCGAATGAGGTTCATAAAGCGTCAAGAGTACTGCGGAAAAAGCACCTGCCACTCTATTCCTCATCTCCCTGGATTCGTCTGGATTAGAATGATGATAAGTCCCGAAATCTACTGTCACAGTAGCAGCACCATTATTTCCAATTTAGCTTTAACCAAAGGGGGTCCAAGGTAGGGTTGAAAGTGTTAATATTTATTCCCGTCATCTATTCTAAGTCATGATTGTACTCACTGGCAACGACTTGACTCTGGCCCAAGTAATAAGATGTGCTGAGGGAGAAGAGAAAGTCGTTATTTCAAAGGGGGCTACAGAAAGGGTAAAGTCCAGCAGAAAAAAAATTGAAGATTATATCAGTTCTGGGGCGCCTATATATGGTGTAAACACTGGTTTTGGTGACTTGATAAGTGAAAGGATCGGTCCGGACAAGATCAAAGAACTCCAGAGGAATCTGATAAGGTCCCATTCTTCAGGTTACGGAAAACCGCTTGACAGAAAAACGGTGAGGGCGATGATTCTGGTCAGGGCAAACTCCCTATCCAAGGGCTATTCCGGTGTGAGGAGCGAACTTGTGCAATCCCTTGTCGATCTTTTGAACAATAACGTGATTCCTTTCATTCCAGAGAAGGGAAGCGTTGGTTCTTCAGGTGATCTGTCACCACTGTCTCATCTAGCTCTTGTGCTTATGGGAGAGGGGCGGGCAGTCGAAGACGGTAAGGTGCTGGACACTAAAGAAGTTCTGAGTAAGAAAGGACTAAAGCCACTCGCCCTCGAATCAAAGGAAGGACTCTCTTTGATCAATGGTACTTCGTATATGTTGTCGAATCTCTCGCTGGGATATGACGACTCTGAGAATCTATTCAGGCATGCCCTTATTGCAGCAGGAATGTCAATGCATCTTCTTAGTGCCACTGAAAAGGCACTTGATTGTGGTTTGTTCGAGGCAAGGGGACATAAAGAACAGGGTACCGTTGCGAGAGCGATCAGGAACATCGTGCAAGGAAGCGATCGAATAAGAAAGGGGACGGAATCCAAAGTACAGGATGCCTACTCCCTAAGGTGTATTCCAACTGTCTTGGGTTCGATACTCCAAACAATGAATTACGTCCGTGGAGTGGTGAGTGCAGAATTGAACGCAGCAACCGATAACCCGCTGGTGTTCGATGAGGTGATATCCGGATGCAACTTCCATGGTGAGCCTCTTGCACTAGCAGCTGACTATCTTTCTATCGCAATGACAGAGCTGGGCAACATTTCGGAAAGGAGATCATTCAGAATGCTCGACAAGTCTCTTTCAGGACTGGCCCCATTCCTAGCGGAAAAGCCTGGAGTTGAATCCGGGTTAATGATTCCGCAGTATGTAGCTGCCGCTCTGTGCAATGAAAACAAGGTACTGGTATATCCTTCCTCTGCAGACAACATACCGACATCCGCAAACCAAGAAGACCATAACTCGATGGGTGCCACCTCTACCAGGAAAATGAGGGAAATTATATGGAATGTAAAGGGGATAGTCGCAATCGAAATGCTCATCTCCTATAGAGGGATGGAAATGTATGGAGTTTCGGGGAAGCACCTGAACACTGTTTATTCGATCTTGAACGATACCATCGGCGATTTCAGGGGAGATATGGAAACGACAACTTTGGTGGAGAAGATAACAAGGTTGATTGACTCAGGCAAAATGCTAGAGGAGATTCCAATCAGACTGTGATCTGCTTCTTCTTCCTCGAGCAAATAGCAAACTCATCACCATCAAAGAATACCTCTCTCTCTGGATACTGTTTCCTTACTTCTTCTACCATGTCAAGGATTTCCTTTACGGTGAGATTCGTATTTCTCCCTATTTTCCGGTGAACTATTTTGTCTTCAAGGGAGTCCATCTATGGTTCGTTATTCGTATGGTACTATAAAAGTTTCTTGAAATCCCACTTTTTAGCTTTGAGTGCTATTTCATGGCTCCAAACAGCTCGTCAGTGCCGGTCAAGGGAATCTCTTTCTGCTGTCCAGAGGAAAGTATTTTTAGTGATACTGTTTCCTTTATGGCCTCGTTCTCGCCCAGTATTACCACGTACTCGTATCCCATTTTGGAGGCATAGTCAAGTTGTTTGCTGATACCTCGTTCCATCACGTTGAGATCTACTTTCAGACCAATGCTCCGAAGAACAGATGCGACCCTGGTAGAGTATATCCTCCCCTGCTGATCTATAGGCGCAAGGAATATCTGTTTCCCGCCCTTATGTACCCAGAGCCCCTTGGATTTCATTATATTTTCTAACACAACATCTCCCATTGCAAATCCTGTGGCCGGTGTGTTTTCTCCTCCAAGCTGTCCGATAACGTTATCATACCTTCCCCCTCCAAGAATTGACCTGAATTTATCCTCTCTGTCCGATGCCTCGAAGACGCACCCGGTGTAGTAGGCTATCCCTCTGACTATCTTGAGATCTATTTCTATATCAACTCCAACAGAAGAGCTGACGAAATCCCTAATCTTGAACAAATTCTGAAGTTCTGGATCATCGTATCCTTCGAGTATTTTCCCATCCACAAACGAGCTCAGGACGCCCAAGTCAATTCCATTTTCTTTCACGAACGATTCTCTGTCAGGCTGGCTGATCTTCGACCAGCGATCTAGAACGTAATAGACCTCCTCCCTCTTACCCGGAAGGTACTTCTCAATGAGTCTGTCTATCAATATTCTCGAACTGACCCTTATTTTCGTGAAACCGATTATTCCAAGGCTCTTCAGTATGTAGGCCCCCAGTGATATAAGCTCTGCATCTGCCAGGTAGCTGTCGCTGCCAATGATGTCTGCATTGAGCTGGTAGAATTCTCTCGTCCTGCCGGACTGGGGTTCCTCATATCTCCAGAATTTCTGAACACTGAACCACTTCAGAGGTTTCACCAAATCTTTTCTCGCAGCTACCATTCTGGACACGGTGGGAGTCAGCTCTGGAATCAGGGCAATCTCTCTCTCGCCCTTGTCCCGGAAAGAAAACATCTGGTTCATGATCTCCATCCCGGACTTGTTTGCAAAAAGTTCGACGTTCTCGACCGAAGGCCCATCTATCTCTTTGAAACCGAATTGCCTGCAGGAATCTTTCATGGTCCGAAATACATCGCTCCTGATTTCCTGCTCTTCCGGGTAGAAATCCCTGAATCCTCTCAGCCTCTCAACCATTCTTCTAGCACTCTCTCTTTCTACATCCACATAACTATGTTAAAATTTGCCCCGCTTAGCATAACCAGAGAGGCGCGGACTAATCATAAATAATAAAAGGAGATAAAGAGTGGAGATCTATGAAAATATCTGTTGAAAACAACAGTTTAAAGGTTCCTGACGTCGTTGATATTCCATTCATCGAAGGGGATGGTATTGGCCCGGATATTACAAGGGCTACAAAGAAAGTTATAGACGAAGCACTAAGAGTCAGCTACGGAAACGAAAGAAAATTTAACTGGATCGAGCTGCTCGCCGGGGAGAAGGCGATATCGAAGTTCAATACACCTCTACCCGATGACACAGTCAACAAGATTACTGAATACAGAATAGCTCTGAAGGGTCCCCTTACGACACCGGTCGGAGGAGGCTTCAGGAGCATCAATGTCACTCTAAGACAGAAAATGGATCTATATGCAAACGTTCGGCCTGTGAAGTATTATCCCGGTTTGCCGAGTCCGCTGAAGAGTCCAGAGAAGGTGGATATGGTCGTTTTCAGGGAAAACACGGAAGATGTTTACATGGGGATAGAGTTCCCATCCAACAGCAAGGAAGCCGAACAGGTAATCGAGCTCATGGCCAAGTTCGGACATCCTATTAGAAATGGGTCCGGAATCGGAATAAAGCCCATAAGCAAGTTTGCCACCACAAGAATAGCCAAGATGGCGATTGACTATGCATTCGAAAATGGAAGGAAAAGCGTCACCATCATGCACAAAGGGAACATAATGAAGTACACGGAAGGGGCATTCAAGGAATGGTCATACGAAACTTCAAGGCAGTTCGGTGACAGAGTAGTGAACGAGACAGAAACTGCGGGCAAAAACATGAGCGGGAAGATAGTCATAAAAGACAGGATTGCAGACAACATGTTTCAGCAAATTTTGCTCAGACCCGACGAGTACGACATACTCCTCTGTCCAAATCTAAACGGCGACTATATCTCAGACGCGCTCGCAGCGCAGGTCGGTGGAATTGGAGTAGCCCCCTCGGGAAACATCGGAGACAACTACGCAGTATTCGAAGCAGTTCACGGCTCTGCCCCAAAGTATGCGAACCTAGATGTCGCAGACCCATCTTCGTTGCTGCTTTCCGCGGTAATGATGCTGCGCTACATCAAGTGGAACGAACCAGCAAATCTCATAGAGAAAGCGTTCGTCGACACCCTGAGAGACAAACAGGTTCCTCAGGACCTTGCAAGACATCTCGGAATCAAGGCACTCAAGACATCTGAATTCGCTGAAAGTATCGTGCAGCATATGAGCGCAAGGTGAGCATTGTAGCGTAAAGATACAGCTAACTATTTATATATACTATATATAAGCTGCGAAAATTATGGCTGAAGAAGAAAACATAGCGATTGAGAATATAGTTGCATCAACATCACTCGCAGATAAGTTAGATTTAAGCAAAATAGCACTTGCATTGGAAGGGTCGGAATACGAGCCAGAACAGTTTCCGGGTTTGATATACAGGCTGGCAGAGCCGAAGACCGCTGTCCTGATTTTCAGGTCAGGAAAGGTCAACTGTACCGGTGCAAAAACGATAGACTCAGTCAACAAGACAATAAGCACAATAGTCGACAAGCTCAAGAAGACAGGAATAGCCGTAAACAGCAACCCAGATATCGTCGTGCAGAACATTGTCGCCGTTTATGACCTACACATGCAACTTAATCTGACAAACATCGCAATGTCGCTCGGACTGGAAAATGTGGAATATGAGCCTGAGCAGTTCCCAGGTCTTGTGTATAGGATAGAAGAGCCCAAGGTCGTTTTGTTACTATTCGGTTCCGGGAAGGTAGTTTGTACCGGGGCAAAGGAGAAGGGAGAAATCTCTCAAGCCGTCAAGATACTGAAGAAGGATCTTGAGAAAATAACAGCAGTCAAATGACCGTGAAGGAAAAGACGGGAAGAAAGAGATACGTCCATTTCGACAACCCTACATCGGATAAGCTGCGCTGGCTGGTCCAGCAACTCGATGATTCCAGGGTTGTGAACTATCACGGCATCACAGCGATGCGGGTAAAGCACTCTCAACTGTCATATCTGAGAGAGCTCTCTGAGAAATCGGGAATCAACATTGACATGGTGTCGGGGACGCTAAAGGCACTTAGGAAAAAAGTATCATAGGTCCAGCGAAAAAACGTCTTCCATATCCAGACCAGTCATTCCCCCGATTTTCTTCCTCAGTTCCTCATCTCTTTGAAGGAGGTAATAGAAGTATGGGAGGGAATCCCTGTTCATGAATGCTGAAGACTTGTGAACATACCTGCCCATTATCATAGAAAAGTCCTTTCTAATCCCTCTGTACTTCTTCAGTGATCCCATGTTCTTGATGAGAGAGGGAAATGCAAATTTTTCAAATCTTTCGCTCTTCAACTGAAGGATGGAAACGTAAGACATCAGATCGTTGGCATAGGACCAGAGTGAGTAGTTCATTCTCCGTCCAACCCTGCCCAGAAACAGGTCTGCTTTCCCGATGTTGTCGAGCGCATTTACAAAATCGTCTATCCTTGCATGCAGAGGGTACACGTTCTCGAGGAGGTACAGTATGAAATCGTTGGGGTCCATTCCGACATTCATTATCTCTGCCCTTATGCCCCTTATGTCTTTTCTGTGACCGTGAATGATGTCGTTTATCACCGTATAGGTGCTCAAAGTAAGATCCCTTTCACTCGTTTCATATACTTGTCCGATTCCTTGGAGATCATTGACCGCTGCCCTCATGTCTCCGTTTGCGTTTTCTGCGATTGCGTTGATTCTATCAGGCGGAGCGTATATGCTCTCGTTCTGAAGTATATCTCTCAGTACACTCACAATTTGAGTCTTCATGTACCTCCTGAATTCAATCGCTTCGCACTTGTCTGCTATTGACCTTCCTGTAGTGGACGACTTGAGAGCATAGAAGTCGTTGGCAATCAGGATGACTGGATTCAGAGTTTTATCCAGCAAGTTGGATATTGCTGCTTTTCCTCCTGCGTCTGAACCTTCAACATTTCGCTCGTATAGAGAGTCCACCTCATCCATCACTATCAGTTTCTTCCGGTTCTTTTCATCGGAGATGGAGGAGTAAAGTGATCCCTTTGTCGCATTCTGTTCAATGGCTGCCTTTGATCGGATGTCGGATGCATTGAATTCCACGTACTCCCAGTCCATCTCTTTGGCAAGTGCGATTGCTGAGGAAGTCTTGCCAGTTCCCGGAGCTCCGTAAATTATCAACCCTCTCTTTGAAGGCGTCCCACTTTCCCATTTCCTTGCCCAAGAAATCATCGACTCCACTGTCTTGTCTCTTCGCAACTGACTCAAAAGGGAGGGCCTGTATTTCTCAGTCCAAGGGATTTCCACGCTTATGGATTATTCTGTGGTTTAAACATTTGTCTGTTTGGGAGACAAAGATTAAATTAATCCTTTGCAGTTTTGGAATCATGAAGATAAACATTGACGGCAAGACCAGTGACTTTAAGGCCGTTTGGTACGAAGAACCTGTAATAAAAATGATTGATCAGAGAATCTTGCCAGAGAGTTTCAAGATTGTGGACATAAGGAACACGAAGGAACTCTATGATGCGATAAAGGATATGACTGTGAGGGGAGCTCCATCGATTGGGGCTGCGGCTGCCTACGGGGTTGCCCAAGCTCGTGCTTTAGGGAAGGATATAGAAGAGGCGGGGAAACTCATAAAGTCTGCGAGACCAACGGCTTACGATCTATTCTTTGCAGTCGATTTTGTTCTGCAACACAAGGAGGAAGCTAGTAGATATGCGGAGAAGTACGTCGATTCTATAGTGGAAAGGTCCCGTCTGATTGGAGTCAACGGCAATGAATTGATTGGAAATAGCAAGAAGATATTGACTCACTGCAATGCAGGGGCCCTCGCATCAGTTGATTACGGAACTGCCTTATCTCCAATCAGGAAAGCAAAGGAGAGCGGAAAGAATCCATTCGTTTGGGTGGATGAGACAAGACCAAGGTTACAGGGTGCAAGATTGACTGCATGGGAACTGGTTCAGGAAGGTATCGAGCACAAAGTGATAGCAGACAACGCTGCTGGTTTCCTGATGGATAGAGGGCAGGTTGACCTCGCAATAGTCGGAGCTGACAGGATAACCAAGAATGGGGATTTTGCAAACAAGATAGGTACCTACGAAAAGGCGGTCTTAGCAAAGGAGAATGGGGTGAGTTTCTATGTTGCAGCTCCGCTGAGCACGTTTGATTTCAGTATTGAAAATGGCAGAGACATACCAATTGAGGTAAGATCGGAAGAAGAAGTCAAGGACATAAAGGGTATGGCCATTTCACCGAGGGAGTCCCAGGCATACAACCCCGCCTTCGACGTGACACCAAACAGGTACGTGACTGCTTACATTACAGAGTACGGGGTATACAAGAGCTCAGAACTTCAGAAACTGAAAGGCAAGGGAAAAGAGTCTATCATAGAGCAAATTGGAAACATTTGAAAAGAATTTTATCAATGGTTCGATAATCATTGACAATCCTTGACTCAAAGAAATGTCCTCTGGAAATCCGACGAACTGTGTGAGAAGTCAAACCTACGAAAGTATATTGGCTGGGTAAATCGTGAATATGGCAAGGACTTCGCGAAGTATGAAGAACTCAGACAGTGGTCGATCAAGAATATTTCTGATTTCTGGGAATCGATCCTCCGGTACTTTAACGTCAAAATTGAGGGATCTTACTCCAAGGTATTGAACACTGAAGAGATGCCAGGGAACAAGTGGTTTGAGGGGCTCAAGCTCAATTATGCCGAGAATAACCTGAATCTGGCGGATCAGGAGGAAATTGCACTATTTTTCAACGAGTCAGGACAGAAGAGGAAAATCTCAAGAAAGGAGTTCACGGAACAATCTGGAGCAATACAAAGGTTCCTTACCGATTCTGGTGTAGTAGCAGGAGACAGAGTTGCATCTTTCCTACCAAATGTGCCTGAAGCAATGGAAGCTCTTTATGCAACTTCTGCACTGGGTGGAATCTGGTCTAGCTCCTCTCCGGATTTTGGTTCCGAAGCAATCCTGGACAGATTCAAGCAGATAAGTCCTAAGGTGCTGTTTGCTCCGGATAGCTACACATATAATGGAAAAAAATACGACAAGATTGAAACAGTGAAACGAGTTGTCGACCAGATTCCCAGTATCAAACGTGTCGCGATCCTTGGTGATCCTATTCAAAATGTACCGGGCAACTTCGTTTCTATGGAATCAATTGTCAACGATAAGAGAGATCTGAGCTTCCATAAAGTTCCTTTCGATCATCCGCTTTGGATACTTTATTCCTCGGGAACCACTGGTCCCCCCAAGGCAATTGTCCACAGTCAGGGAGGAATCTTGCTGGAACACTTGAAACTGCTGAGCCTGCACTACAATCAGAAAAAGGGTGACAGATTCTTCTGGTTCACAACAACAGGATGGATGATGTGGAACGTGCTTGTGAGCTCTATAGGTACCGGGGCAACTGCGGTGATGTATGATGGAAACTCTACTTTTCCAGACAATTATAGTCTGTGGAAAATTGCTGAGGAGAATAATATATCATTCTTTGGAACAAGTGCTGCTTACATTTCTTATCTAATGAAGGAGAAGGCAAATCTTGTCGATAGATACCCGCTCAAGAATCTCGTTGCAATAGGATCCACGGGTTCGCCTCTCTCTAATGAAGCATTCAGGTACGTATACGAGAGCATCAAGAAGAATGTCTGGCTGGCATCAATCAGCGGAGGAACTGACCTTTGCACGGCATTTCTCGGTGGATGCGCATGCTTACCTGTGATAGAAGGTGAGCTTCAGTGCATAGACCTTGGGGCGGACATACACTCCTTCGACGAAGAGGGAGCGCCTGTCCTTGACCAGGTGGGCGAACTAGTCATCAAGAAACCGATGCCTTCAATGCCGATCTACCTCTGGAACGACAACGGAGAAAAATTGAAGGAAACATACTTCTCAAATTACCCTGGGGTATGGCGACACGGAGACTGGTTGTCAATAACTCAGGATGGTTCTGCGACAATCTACGGACGTTCCGACTCAACTCTCAAACGAAGGGGAATAAGAATCGGCACGGCGGAGATATATGGGGTTCTTGACGGAATTGACGAGATAAGAGACAGCATAATTGTGGGAATTGAATTGGAGGGAGGAGAGTATTACATGCCGCTCTTTGTCGTAACGGAGAACACGGGGGACTTTGAAAAGGTGAAGAAGAATATTGTGAAGAGCCTTAGAGTCGCATTATCTCCGCGCCACGTGCCTGATGAAATCATACGTGTCGCACAGATTCCGAGAACGATCAATGGAAAGAAAATGGAAGTTCCTCTGAAGAAACTGTTGATGGGCATTCCGGCTGAAAGAGCGATGAACTTGGGCTCGATGGCAAATCCGGAATCCCTGAAGGAGTTCTCTGATATAGCCAAGAGGATCAGAACAAAACAACATCAGTAGAACGTTCGATTACCTTCTTAAAATCATCCGGAGTGAATCTTTTCCCACATCTGCTTGGCAAGTTTTCCGTCGTACAAGAATTTGGAATAAAGTTCTTCGCTCCTTTCCCTCTTCTTTCTGTGCTCTTCAAGCAATTGATTGACCTTCTGAGCCAGTATTTTCTTAATCTCCCCAGTCAACATTTTACCGGTGGAATATTCATTTGCAATTCTCTGTATAGCGCTGTCATCGTCCTCAAAAATATAGAACAACCACTGATAAGGGACGTCGACCTTTAGGTCAGCTCCCAAGCTTCTTTGCA
>JAJYRY010000022.1 GCA_021793855.1 Thermoplasmata archaeon | reverse complement strand
GTTGCGGACAGAACAGTAGAATTGGCCCCGATAGCACTTCCAATCTACGAAACAATGAAACGAAAAAAGAACTGACTTTAGGATCTTCATATATCTGTACAGCGACATTGAGTGCCATGGAGTGAGAAATGTTTTTAGCCATATTTCTATGAATAGCCATATGTCGAAAATAAAAGATATAGAGATATTGGAGTTGGGAGAGGAAGGAGAGAAGTCCAGTCCTTGGAGTTCCACAATTCTTGTCCTTAGGCTCATAACAAGCGATGGGGAGATGGGTTATGGTGAGGCCCCAACTACATTGATGACTCGACCTGTTTATGAGGAAATGAGGGAAGTTGGAAGAATATTCCTTAACAAAGAAGTTGATGATATTAGGAAAAACTACCTTGAATTTTACAAGCACTCCTTCTATCTGCCTGTATCTATGGAATCAACCGCCGCCCTAAGTGCATTTGAGATAGCATCCTGGGACATAGTGGGCAAACAATATGGGGCTCCTATCTACAATCTACTGGGAGGAAGGGTCACGGAAGATGTAAGAGCTTATGCAAACGGCTGGTACGACGAATGCATAACCCCCCAAGACTTCCTGACCAAGGCAAAGGAAGTAGAAAGGATGGGGTTCACTGCAGCAAAGTTTGACCCATTTGGGCCAAATTATGACAAGATAGATGAAAAGGGGGTCGAAAAGGCGAGAAAGATAATTGAGACCCTAAAGGAGAAAACGAAATTGGATCTTCTCATAGAGTGTCACGGGAGATTTTCTGCGAATTCTGCTATCAGGATGGCAGAGGGAATCGAGGACCTTGACCCATTTTTTGTGGAGGAACCAGTTCATCCAGATCAGATTACCGGTTTGAAGAGACTCAGGGAGAGGACGGATGTGAGGATAGCACTTGGCGAGAGAGTTCTGAACAAGAATCTATTCCTGCCATACTTTACATCAGACTTGGTAGACGTTATTCAGCCGGATGTAACAAACGTCGGGGGAATAATACAGGGCAAAGAATCAGCCATTCTGGCCGATTCGTTTGGAGTGGAAGTAGCTTACCACAATGCATTCGGACCAATTCAAACCGCAGCCACACTCCACCTAGATTACAGCATACCGAATTTTCTGATCCAGGAGAGCTTCGAGAAATTCTGGCCTAAGTGGAAGAAGGGGCTGGTCAAGTCAGGATACAATCTGGATGATGGACATTTCTCCCTGAGCGGGAAACCAGGCCTGGGGATTGAGATTGATGAGAAGATTATCGACACCTACAAGACACAAAGAATGGAACCATTCAACCCGAATGAACCTCCTTGGGTAGTCAAAGGAACATTCAAAGCAAGGTGATTCAATTGCACATATATGACCTGTCGGTCCCGCTTGAGAAGCACACACCATATTTTAAGGGTGATCCGGTGCCCCTAATTGAACAGTACAAGACAATAGAGAGGGACGGATACAACATAAAGTCACTGACCATTGGAACTCATACGGGGACTCACCTGGATGCACCGGCGCATTTCATAAAGGGAGGGAAGACCATAGATCAACTGGATCTGTCAGATCTCAGGGGATCCGGAACCTGCATTTCTTACGACCCATCGGCAAAGATAGTGTTGCCTGAGAAACACCACGAGATAATCCTCCTGTACACTGGATATAATATGAAATGGAGTACTTACGGTACTTTTGAGAATTTTACTTACATAAACAAGGAAGATGCAGAGACCCTCAGAGAATACGGCGTGAAGCTCGTAGGAATAGATTCTCCATCTGCTGAAATTCAGGACTCCAAGGGGTTTGAGACCCATCATATCCTTCTCGGCAGCTTGATACCGATAGTTGAGAATCTTAACTCTTTGACACTGGCAAAATTAGTAAATCACACATTCTCAGTGGAGGTAATGCCAATCTTGGTAAATGGTGGAGATGGAGCTCCCGCAAGAGTAATCGCGATAGAGGAATGAGCATGAGAGCAATAACAACAGTTCCCCCAGGTGGAGGAGTCAAGCTGTCAGAGGTAAATGAAGAAAAGGGCGATGGTATCAGAGTAAGAACATTTAGAACTGGAATATGTGGTACGGACAAGGAGATTGCAGCAGGGAAGCTTTCTTTTGCGAGACCCGAAATTGGAAATTCATTGATAATCGGACACGAGGCAGTAGGTGTCGTAACAGAGTCAAACGGAAATTACGAATTCAAGGAAGGAGATATTGTGGTCCCTATGGTGAGAAGACCCGGGAGCTGCAGAATGTGCAGATTGGGAAGACAGGACTATTGTGAAGATGGAAAATTTGTGGAAGCGGGAATCAGGGGGAAGAACGGGTTCATGAGGGATGAATTCACAGAGGATCCGCGTTTTCTGGTCAGAGTGGAGAACAAGTCAATACAGGATCTCGCAGTGCTCACGGAGCCACTCAAGAATGTGATGAAGATGAAGGAAATATTCCAATTTCTCAGAATGAGGATCCCATGGTATTGCGAGGATTCTACTCTCTCCTGCAAGAACATGTATGTGTTTGGAACTGGGACTGAGGGACTCCTTATCTCGATTGTTTTCAAAACGTTGGGCTTGAATGTGATTGAAGTCAACAGGCACCCTCTTGACGAGAATGTGATGAATTACTTGGAACGGAACAAGATCGATTATCTAGATACTTCTTCAGAAGGTATTGACAAAATGGTGAGGGATAAACCGATGGATGCTGCAATTGACGCGGTTGGTTCGATGGACGTACTGAGGGAGATTACCGATAATATCAGGAACAACGGAATAGCAATCATGTTCGGTACGAGCGGTCAACTTCCATCCTCAAACTTCGATGTGCTAGAGAACTTGGTGGACAGAAATCTTACGATAGCTGGGAGTGTCGATGGAGCAAAAGCTCACTATTCCGATGCTGTGAAGTTCATTGAAACTCATGGCAAAGTAATGGAGATGGATAAATTGATAACGGGAACCTATGAACCAGATAACTTGAAGATATTTATGGAGAAAGAAAAACAGGAGATAAAAAAGGTAATAGCTTGGTCGTGATTTTCCCTCAAGGAGCTAAATCTTGAGGAGTGGACTTCGTAACATCTACATCTACACATTTTTCTACACATTTCTCCTTCTAAATCCAATATGGGTCCTGTATTTACTGAATATCGGGTATAGTATTTTTTATGTTACTGTTCTGGACGTAGTCTTCTATCTCACAATAGTTCTTACAAGTATTCCAATGGGACGAATCACAGATTCCATTGGGAGGAAGAAGGCATTGTTCATTTCATCGATTCTAACGGGAGTGGGGATCATATTTTTTGGACTGTTCCAGTCATTCTTGGGCATCGCAATCAGCTATGTCGTATGGGGAATAGGTGTTGCAATAAATTCTGTTGCACTTGAGAGTGTGACGTATGAATACACGATGTCTCACGAAATGAAGTATCTGCAGATCATCGGTGTTGTAAACTTTTTGTCAGCAATATCAGTTGCTATCGCATCCCTTCTAGGAGGTTATATCGGAGAGTACATAGGACTGAAAGTTGTTGTTATTCTGACCGCATTCGTAGTTCTGTCATCGTCACTTTTCACTCTAAAGTTGAAAGAGAGGAAGAGAGAACTCACCCGTAACAAGTTCTCGCTGAAGTTAGGGAATTACATAAAGGATAGAAGAATCTTGAGCATAATTCTGCTCAGAGTCGCACTATTGCTCAACATCAACATGATGCTAATTTTCAAGCAGCCGTACTACAAGGAAATGGGAATAGATACCGGGATGATAGGAGTGATATTTTTTGTGGACGTGCTCCTGAGGGGCCTTACTTCCCTGAACACGCACCGTTTGGCTTTCATTGCTAGGAATAGATTCTTCGCCATGCTGCTCTTCACTTCGCTCACCTTCTTCACCATCTACATCCCTGGCCTGATTGAAAATTGGATATCCCTTGTTTTCTTGATACTCAATTCGGTAATATTCGGATTCTATTCAAACATCCTGAGCGAGGAAGTCAATGAACTGGTGCCTTCAGAGGTCAGGGCAACCGTTCTGTCAGTGATATTTCTCGTGAGTTCACTCCTTACTGCGGTCGCAGAACCATTCTTGGGTTATTCTGCGACGGTAATCGGACTTGAGAAGACACTGCTGATATTCAGCATGATTTTCTTGATCTTGTCAACTCTAGCGATATTCATCCATATTATGGGGAAGGACAGCACTAGTTTCAAACTGGAACTAGACAAGAAGGGAAGTCAATCCTGAATCATTCTGATAGAGCGATCTCTGATCTTCTCCAAAATGAAATTGTCCAAGGGATAGGAAAATTGGCAAATTTCAATCCCTTCCACGAACTTAGCCAGTTCTTTCTTCGCCTCCACAAAAAGACGCATTGCATTTGACTTATGATCCATCTGAAAGTGTACCATCGAGACGCAGAGAAGCACTACTCCATGAAAGAACTTACTTCTATGGTCTTGGAAGTGCTTCCAGTAATCTTCGAACAACTCGTGTGCAAGCCAGTATTTTTCTTCGCCCACCAAATTGAAGCCTTCAACTATACCATCCTTCAATTCACTTGTCGTACTAAGCAGTAGAGATTCACCACGTACAAAGACGCAAATCTCATAGAAATCATTCAGCGCTGAAATGTATTCCAATCCGTCTTCAACGGTTTGGAACCTCAAGTCGACTTCTAGTGAGTTTTTTCCATGCCTTAGGATTTGAAATTTGCTAGTCCCAAATCTCAGTGAGTCCATATTCCAAGTAAACAATAGTATCCGAAATTTCCAATCCAGCATTGATTGCTTATATGAGTTCCGGACTTAAAATTGAGCCCATCATCAGCGCTTACAATTTATTGATAAGATTTTCAGAATATAATAGACAAAATTGAATAGCTGTAGGTGCAATCGGGTTGGCAAGAATGAAGAAAACAGTCTTGAATAAGGGTGAGGTGAAGATTTCCCCCCTACCTCCGGACAGATGGGAAGATTTTAAGAGTCTTAGATTGCGGAGTCTCAAGGAGGAACCGATGGCATTCCTAAGTTCATACGATGACGAGGCAAACCTGAGTAAAGATGAATGGGAGAGAAGAATCAAGAATGTTGTGTTTGCCATTGTTGATGGAAAACCAATTGGAATGATGACTTTTGTTCTGAGGGGAAGGGTTAAGAACCGCCACATTGCTGACATTTTTGGAGTTTATGTTGAAAAGAAATTTAGAGAAAAGGGAATAGGGAATAGACTGCTGAGGCACGTCATTTCCCGGATTAAGAAGAATGATAGAATTTCAAAGATATCACTTTCAGTGGTAGCAGACCAGACTCCTGCGGTAAGCTTGTACATGAAATATGGATTTAAGGTGGTAGGGATCTTAGAAAGAGAGCTCAAACTCAATGGAAACTATTACGACGAGCTTGTAATGGAAAAAATCCTTTGAAAAACCTAAACTTTGTTCTGTATCTTGCTGAGTTCTACGGATGTTTCGATTGAAAAAACTTTGAACTCTATTTGCTTAGTAAAGACACGTATAGATCGAATTGGACAGTTATAATAGTCGTGTTGATTGTAGTTTCTTCATTGTTTCGCTTATGAAATAGTGCATTGTTTCTTTTCGACTGTGGACTGCCTCACAAAGCATGCATAAGCTCATGGATACCTTGTGCTGAACATTTCCTTCAACTTTTCAAATTAGAACGTAATTGAAGTGTTCATTTAACCATATTGCAGCCAGACTTCAATGTAATCACGCCGTGGGGGAGATTTGAACTCCCGATCTCGTGAGAGAACCAGATCTCAAGTCTGGCGCGTTAGGCCGCTTCGCTACCACGGCTCAACGGTTATTTACGTGATTGATATAACCTTTTACTGATGGATTTTACAGGGGTTTTGAAGAAAATAAAGGAAGATGACAGGTACAAGGCTGCAAAGTCGGTGGCTGTCCAGCTACCGGAGGGAATGAAGAGAAGAATAGGAGACATCACAAAAGAGTTCAAGGATAAAGAGCTCGTTTTTGTGGGAGATCCGTTTTGGGGTGCTTGTGACTTACCTCAAAACGGGAACTGGGACCTACTTGTACAGTTTGGACACAGTCCAATTCCTAACCTAGGTTCATTTTCCAATGTGATTTTTGAAGAAATCCAAGAAGAATTGGATTTTGATATAGAAGGTGCAAAAATTCCTTTCCATTCCTTGATCCTGACGTCGAACGTCACTTATTCGAACCAACTTCCGAGAATCAAGAAGAAGCTTGAGGATTCTGGTATCGCCGTTACTCTGAAGAAGGGAGACTCCAGAGTATTCTATCCTGGTCAGATATTGGGGTGTAATATCTCTACTGCGAGAGGAACAGAGGAAAACGTCCTTTTCATAGGTGAAGGAGTCTTTCACCCACTGGGAATTGCCCTCGGTTTACCTGAAAAGAGAGTAATAGCCTTCAACCCGAAGACGGGAGAATATCTTGACATGGAAAGGGAGAAGAGAAAGTTCCTTGCACAGCGGTATAACGCAATTGACATAGCTTCAAGAGCCAAGAAATTCGGTATTATAGTATCCACCAAGGTCGGACAGACAAGGTACTCCTTGGCGAGAGTGGCTTCAAAATTATTGAATGAAGCTGGAAGAATATCGTTCATCATTACTCTTGACCTGGTAAGGGACGAAGAGCTCCTGAATTTCCCAGCTGAAGTGTATGTAAATACTGCATGCCCGAGAGTAACCGTCGAGGATTACGGCACCTTCTCCAGGCCAGTCATCTCATTCTATGAGCTCCAGATGGCACTTGGTCTCAAAGATAAAAGTAGATATATATTCGATGAAATTGTTATGACGGATGAAATTGGCAGTACTAGTTTCCGGAAACGGGACTAACCTACAATCCATAATTGACTCTGTCGACGATGGTTACCTCCCCAAAGTACAGATTTCATACGTTGTTTCCAGCAATCCGGAAGCTTACGCCTTGAAGAGAGCAGAAAAGAAAAATATCAACACAATAGTTATCCAGAAAAAGGACATTACTTCCATCCTGAAGCCAATTTTCGAAGAAGTGGACTTGATAGTTCTTGCTGGGTTCCTCTGGATACTTCCCGATGAACTCTTGAATATTCGGCCCATAATCAATGTTCATCCCTCCCTGCTCCCCCTCTTTGGTGGGAAGGGAATGTATGGAACTACGGTGAGCAGTGCAATTCTAAACAGTGGGATGAAGGTCTCCGGGCCAACAGTTCATCTGGTGACCAATGACATAGATGGTGGTCCAATAATATTGCAGAAATGTCTGGAAGTGATGGACGATGATACTCCTGAAAGTCTCCTAGAAAGAACGCACCCCCTAGAGCATCAGATACTCGTAGAAGCGATCAAACTAATGAGTGAAAAGGAATATAAAATAGAAAGGAAAAGAGTAATCTTTTCCTAAGTTTAAGCTATCTTTCTTCCGATCGAGTTCTCGTAGTAAGCTATTACCTTTGCTTTGTCTTCGTCAGAATACTTCCTGAAGAATTTCTCCTCTTTGAGGATCTTCCCTGTCTTCTCTTCATAGGCCTTTGGTTCCATGGAGAATCTCCTCTGGGTTGCATCCCTGTAAAGCTCAGGTATAACGTTGAAGGCGCAGAAAGGAACTACCTTGCCGTCTGGCATAGCGTAGTGGATATCGCATCTCTCCACCCTGTCGACATCGTACGTGTAAGGATCCATGAAGTGCATGAATCCAACGAACATTGACTTGTAATGGAAAGCTTTCAGTCCGTGGTAGTCTCCGCCAGTGAATGCTCCGAATATCATTTCCCTCATCTTGAAGCCTTCCGGTGCGTGCTTTTCGTCAACGAAAGTATTCAGTTTTCTCAGGAGTGCAGTCAGTGCAGATGCTTTCTTAAGGGACTTCACTTTAGACTCGTTTATGTCGGTGGACAACTCGTTCAGATACTCGAACAGCCCTTCCACGTCTATGAACTTCGTGATGGGTATGATCGATCCGTCCGGTTGCTTGAATATGTATGTTCCCATTCCGCAAGCGAAGTGAATGCTCAACCTATAGGTAGGCTTGCCCTTCAGTGCTTCTACGAAGTTTGTGACTGCAGTGGTGCTTGGAACAGTGAAGAATGCTTCCCTTCCAATAGCTCCATCAGTCTGTGCTTCGATCTTCTTGATGCAGCCTGGTATCGTGACCCTCTGTCTCTCTCTGAGTTTGTCTGGCATTCTTCCAACGAGTGAAACTGGCTGGAAGTTTACGCTTCGAACAACGTCAATGTTAGAGAGACCAAACTTAATTATATCTCCAAGCTCACCGTCATTGACTCCACCGATAACAGTCGGAACAAGTACAACTCCAACGTTTGCCTTTCTGTATGTATTCAGCGCTTCCGGGATTTCCCAGAAGTTCTTCGGATTCGATCTAGGGGTCACACCATCGAATGATGTGTAGATAACGTTTGACCCAGCGTCACGGCACTTCTCTATAAATTCTAAATCCCTGGATGCCCTGATGCTGTTTGTATTCAGCTGGACGTGCTCATATCCCTCTTCCCTTGCGATCTTTATGATTTCAGGGAGGTCCTCTCTCATCGTTGGCTCTCCACCAGTGAGCTGAACTGCGTTGGCTCCAACTGGCTTCTCATTCCTCATTCTCCTGAGCATCATCCTAATTTGCTCTTGGGTCGGCTCGTAAATGGGGTCGTTCTCCTTTGCATAGAAGAAACAGTACCAGCACGATAGATCGCATCTGTTTGTGAGAACAACGTTTCCCAGTCCAGTGTGGCTCTTGTGTTTGACGCAAAGACCGCAGTGAGTCGGGCAATTGATCTTTTCTGCGGCAAGGCTGATCATAGGGTTCTCAAGTTTGATACCCTTGTCAAGCCACTTCTTAGCCTTCATGTACATGTCATAGTCTTCCCAATACTTCTCCTTCGTAACACCGTGTTCCGGGCACTCCTTGATCATTCTGACCTCGCCACCCTCTGCATAGACCAGGGCAGGAATCTTCATCCTGTCAAACTTGTTTTCTGCAACACACTCTGGACACAGAGATGCCGTTACTCTGATGGCTAACATACCGGGGTTGATCAAATGGCCGAATTTCTCGTAAACTTCATCCAAATTTTTCATCTTTGAATTTGGACTGATTTCGAATTCCGGAGATAGTATGGATTCGAATGCTTGATCCATAGCGCTACAAATTATGACCCTATTAAAGAGCTTTTGTATTTACTACAGCTAAGAAAGGCGGTATTGTATCTTTCCTAGCTAATAACAGAAATATTTAAACTGCCTTTTATTTTATTTGTAGAAATTGGCGCAAAAATCTATGTAATCACTCCTGCAACCCGCTGTAGTTGTGCGTATAACAATCACTCTAATCATGATCTTTGAAAATAATTCTTATATAAAGTAACACAATTTTACACACCTCCAAGAAAAGAAGAAATTAGCTCAAGAATAAGACGGATTATAATATAAGCACATTCAAATATAAGATGACAATCCATCAGTGTGGAAATAAGAAAGATACAGAAAACAGGGGGAAGCACTCTTGTGGTATCACTTCCAAAGGTCTGGTGTCAGAACTTCGATTTAAAGGTTGGTTCTAAGGTTATGCTCAATTACAACGACAAGGGTGGAATTATGATGGAACCTTTTGAAAAGAGCCAGACTTCCACCGGAGCAGTGATGGATATCAAGAAGAATGCAGATATGGAAAACGAGATGAGGATGCTGATCTCCAAATACATCCAGGGGGTCAAGAGAATAAACATCCGGTCAGAGGACAAGAAGGCGATGGATGATGTGATACACAGGTTCCTGGAATTCACAATAGGATTCGAGATCATCGATGAAAAAAAGAATGAGGCAACACTGGAGGACCTTATTTCCCTTCCAATGCTCACATTCGAGAAGGGTATGAGGAGAATGGTCACCCTCGTGAGGAGCATAGTGACGGAATCGATCAGTGATCAGAAGATCCCACTTGACTACATTCTTCAAAAAGAGGATGAGGTCGACAAATTCAACATTTACATCCAGAGACTGTTCAGCCAGAGTTTGAAGGATTATTCCGTACTGCAGTTGAACAATATTTCTTCGTCAGAAGCGCTCTCCTATCTGCTGGTTTCCAGAGCACTGGAAAGGATAGCTGACCACGGATTGAGAATATACAGTCTCCTCGGACAGAAGAAACTGAACAATTCAGACTTGAAGAATTACATCAAATCTGCCACCGAGATAATGAACAGGTCTATGGAGTACTTTTTCAAGAAGGACGTGCTCAGCGCAAATCTCGAAATCTCAAAGAAGGAATATTTCAAGAGTGAAAGGGACAACATAAATCGCTCCCTCAGGGGTAAAGCAGACGGGATTCTATTGGCGGAAATACTTGAGGACGCAGAAAGGATAGCCTTGTATTCAACGGATATATGCGAGCTGATAATGGACTACTTCGAGTAAGGGACAATATATCAAGTGATGAATGGTAGTGAACAAGACTGGTAAAAAAGAGATGAATAGAAATGACTGAGATAACGAATGGTGGCGGTTCTGACCCAACAGAACTCAGAAGACTCATTTCAAGGGGTATAGTTGTTACTCCTGGAGTTTTTAACGGGATAAGTGCGTTGATTGCAGAAAAACACGGATTCAGAGCCCTTTACCTTTCTGGATCTGGAGTAGCAGGCGGTATGGGTTTGCCAGATCTATCTCTTACGAGTTTGAGTGATGTGGTTGAAGAGGTTAGAAGAATAAAGCTAGTTAGTGGACTCCCATTAATAGTTGATGTGGACACTGGCTTTGGAGAAGTACTGAATGTTGAAAGAACGGTGAAGGAGATTGAGAGGGCTGGGGCTTCTGCAATTCACATCGAAGATCAGGTTTTACCAAAGAAATGCGGTCATCTGGAGGGAAAGAAACTGGTTGAAGTAGAAGAGATGGTCGAAAAGATTCAGGCGGCAAGCAAGTCAAAGAAGAACAAGGATTTCATAGTGATTGCAAGAACTGATGCAAGAAGCGTGGATGGGATTGACAGTGCTATAGAGCGTGCAAAGCTCTACCAGAGGGCAGGAGCAGATGGAATATTCCCGGAGGCCCTGGAATCAGAAGAAGAATTCAAGGAATTTGCAAAAAAAGTCAAAGGAATACTGCTAGCAAACATGACGGAATTTGGAAAGAGTCCGCTTCTTTCCGCTAAAGAATTAGAGAAACTGGGCTACAGAATAGTGATTTTCCCTCTGACTGCGTTCAGGGGGGCGCTCAAGAAGATAGACGAAGTCTATTCTGATCTGTCCAAGAAAGGAACTCAGAGGGAATTTATCTCAAAGGTGATGTCCAGAAAAGAATATTATGATTTGATAAACTATTCATCGTACGAAGACGAAGACAAGAAATTGAAAGAGAAATCTACAAAAATAATGCGGTAATCCGCCACTTCGGGCCGGTAGATCAGCGGAAGATCGCTTGCTTCGCAAGCAAGAGGTCTCGGGTTCAAATCCCGACCGGTCCATTCTAACCTCAATTGACTTTCATGATTGTAAAAACACGATCAAGAAAGTGAGACTAGTCACTTGTAGATGTTCCTTCTATGACCCAGTGATCTAACAATGATAACTCTTCGATTTTCTTCAATGTCCACAATCACTCTGTAGTCACCGACTCGTAACTTGTACTCTGTCCTCCCGACTAATCTCACAAAGAACCTGTGCGGATCACTTCTTGTGCTTTCTATCTTGTGGATAATCCTCTTGGATACAGGAATATCCAGGCCTCGAAGCTGAAAAAGAGATTCCTCTGAATATTCAACTTCAAAGTCTGTCACTGGATTCCCAACTGCTTCTTCACTTCTTCTGAGGTGTGTGTCTTCTTCTCTTTCATATCAAGGAGGCCTCTAAGCAGGGAAGCCCTAAAATCCTCAGTGTAAACTCCTTCATCATCTCCCTCAGGAATTAGTGACATGAGTGCATTCAGCAACTCATCATATGTCATCCTCTTGTATGCTCTTAGCCCATTCAGTTTCTCTCTTGTAGATCGGCTAATTTGTATGGTGGTGTAATCCATGTATATACCCTGTATAACTAATGTATAATGACAATATAACTCTTGTCTTTCAGCCAATTTGGACACAGGCGTCGAGTAATGCCAAGGTATTATGATGTAATGGATAGTTTCCTTTGTTTGTGTAGAGCAGAAAGTATCAACTTAGAACTTTAGTCAAATCCCGACTGGTCCATTCTCACCATGGACCGTTTCCTTTTACGCCCAGTTCTTACGGTTTGTTGTTAAGTCATGTTTTTGTTACTGCAGAATACCCCATATTTATCGCGGAGGATGGGGACGGTAAGGTGGATGCCTACATCGTGTGCAAGATAATTGATGGTGTAGTGTGGGTCGAATCTCTTTTTGTCTCGGAACAGGAGAGGAGAAAAGGTATTGCTACACGCCTGTATCTTGAGACGGAAAAAGTAGCACAGGAGCT
>JAJYRY010000021.1:6740-12686 GCA_021793855.1 Thermoplasmata archaeon | reverse complement strand
ACAGACCGGGTCAGTTGGCATTTAGGTCAGCCCATCATCTGGTGTATTTTAGGGGGTTTTTGTCAAATTCCATTTTGCAGTGGTTGCTGCAGAAATAGTACGTCTTCCCTTTGTATTCAGATCTAATTTCCGTGTCTTCCTTAACCTTCATTCCGCATATAACATCTATTGCCATGGGATGTCATCATTCCCATTTACTTAATGGTGTACTATACGAAATGTTAAAATAGAAACTAATGCTCTTTACATTGTGAGAAGAAATATTACAGACATAGAACAAAGATTGATTGTTTTATTAAAGAGGAATTCAAGAATCACAATAACGGAAATTTCTAAGGAATTAGGCGTGAGCAGAATAACGGCAAAGAAGGCCCTTGACACATTGACCATGAGTGGCCGGATTAAGCGTTTCACAGTTACGCTGGAGGATGAAAACAGAGAGATGGTGCTCGTTAGAACAGATGACGCATCAAGAATACCTTCAGAATATGTGATCGAAAGGTTCAAGCTTATTGATGGGTCCTTTATTAGTGTGCTTTTTTACGAAGACCTTCTCTCGATAAAGGATGCACATATCAATGGTGTTGACATTGCTGTTTCAAGGGAACAGAATGAAAATGTGTTTAGGATGGAGGGCATCCATTGCGATTATTGCGGCAACGAAATTAAAGGGAAGCCCATAATGGTTGAAATCGGTGGAAAGACATATTACGCCTGCTGTCCCAATTGTGAAAGGGATCTAAAGAAGAGAAGAGAACTAATGCCAAATATGGATTAACCACTATCCTGATTCCACTAAGTATTATGATAAGGAGGGGAAAAGAGCATTATTCAGGCTTTCCATGTTTACAAGACGTTAATAAAATGATGAACTCAATAGTCTATTTGTAAAGAAATAGATTATGTATTAAGGCAGCATCAATATAATGAAGCAATGAAAGTCAACGATGGACAATGTACCCCCCTAAGGAAGTGATTGATCAATGGTATTAGTTGATAGAAAGAGAATCAGGACGATCGAAGTGGGCAAGGGGGTAATTCTCGTTGATGAAGATGTGTTGCTGTATGCAAAAAATAAAACGCTAATAATGGACTTAGCGGCAGAAAAAGGACCTTGCACGGATGATTACTGTAAGGTGATAATGACCTTGAGTCTTAAAGTTAAGGAAGATCCACCCAGCAAGAATTTGAAAATGTATGAGGTCGGGGAGTGTACAATAGCCATGACGGATGCAGTGTACAGGTCTATCGACAGGGGTAGGGAGCGAGTTACAATAAGCAAAACATTCTCTGGAAATCTCTTCGCCAAAGGTTTCTCCCTTACAAAGTAAGCAAACTTTTCTCAAGAAGGAACTTCTATTTAAGCCCCATCAGGAAGAGAAAGTAGATAATCTAGTTCATCTTCGTGATTTATGGCGCTCGGAAAGAGGGACCTAGACCGGAAGAAAAAGAACTTGGAGAATAAGCTCAAAGAATTAGAGGAAAAAGCTAGGAAAAACCCATTAAATAAAGCACTTCAAGAAGAGTTAGCGGAATTCAGAAAGAAATTAAAAGAATAAAAAAAGGAATCTGGGGCTAATTCACCTAATGATGGCTCTAGATATAGTCATCTGAAGATTCTGTTGCATCCTTTTCTCTTATTATCTTCTTAAGCAGGGGGTGTGGGTCCACTGGCGGTGTATAATCCACCTCTTTTGGCGTCAAAGCTTTTGAATCATTGTGTATCGGATGTTTTGCAGAAAGCACGCTTTTCTTTTCAGTATCCCTTACCAACAGCTCAGACATTGCTCCTCCCACAAATCCAAATGCAACAAGCACCGCCCAGTTAGATGGGAAAAATGCGAGGTAATATGGGAAGCTCGTGAACATTTGCCCGACTGCGGAAAGGAACCATGCTCCATAGGGGGATACAGTTCCAAGGTGATATACTATAGTTGAAGACAGGAAGTAAGTTACTGAAGTTGGAACTTGGACTATGTATGTGAATATGAAGGACACGACTCCAATCATACCAGCGACTATGGCCGTTATCAAAAGACCCTTGTATTTTGAGCCAGAAGTTCTGCCCGATACGTATCCTGAAACCATTGGGCCGAATATCGGCAACCACCATAGCAGTAGCGTGGCTACTAGTGCAATGACAAGAGAGGACTTCCAGGAGTACTTGCCCCTTTCCTTATACCTATGCCACCCTTTCAGTAGTATGTGTGACATTGGTCTGACAATATTAATTAAGAATAAAAGCTTTTCCGTATCTTGCCGTATGTAATTATTTAACCACATTTCCTCAATTCAGGCCGTAGGAAATGACTAGAAATGACCAATTTCTATTCCAGGCTTTTGAATAAGGTAGTAGGCGTCAGACGACTTCTGAAAAGGATTTTAATCCTTATGGTCATTGAACTCTTCATATAGAGATATTAGCTCTTTGATCTCTCTTTCAGTTGCGAATTCCATAGACCTTGTCCTCAATATCTCAGGGTCCCTTCTATTTTTAAGCGCGAACTGGATTGTCTCCCCAAATTTTTCAATGCTGCTTAGAAACCCGTAACCTCCTACCGTTTCCTTGAAGATTGGAAGGTCATTTAGAACTACATTTGTGCCACAGGCTAATGCCTCAATCGGGGGGAGACCAAAACCTTCTGCATCAGATATGTATACGAACAAATCTGCGTTTGAAAGATACCTCCGGAGGGCTGTGAAATCTAATTTGCCAAGCTGAAAGATATTCCCACTTCTTATTGCAAGCTCCCCGAGCTTCTTTGCCCTCTCTGTCCAGGCATTTGTCGGGCCAATGTGGTAAAGCTCCATATCCTTCTGACCTGCGACGATTTCGTAGAGCAAATCAAAACGCTTTCTTGGATTGAAGTCCCCTACAGTTACCAAATGGATTTTCCCATTGTCTGGATAAGGGCTGTTTGAATCCCTGAAGAACTTAGAAACATCTATACCCTCATAAATCACCCTTAATCTGTCTTCTGGAATGTTAAGGTTTTCCATAAGCTCAGTCTTTACCTGCCTAGTTGAAACTACAAGTATCTTCGCACTTAAGGCTCGATTAAACATCATTCTATAAGCAGACTTATCGTATCTCCCCTTTATGAAGTTCGATGGCTGAAGGAAAGGAATGATGTCATGTATTGTGACTATATCTACCCCTTCAGGGCTTAGTTCTGGTACCAATGCATGAATTGGATGATCGAAATTTCCATGAACCCTAAGCCCAAACCTCTGCGAAACAATGCCTCCATACGGTTTTCCTGCTATTGAGAATTCCACCTTCCTTACACCAAACGATTTGAAAGGGTAATTGGCTTCTGAAAGTCCTTTCAGGATGCGTTCAGAGTAGTGCTTGTTTCCACTTGGAACTCTAAGTTTGGGGTAAATGATGGTTAGCACGTAGAAATAGTGAAAACGTAGTTATAAGACTTATCAAGTATTCAACGAGGTGATATTCCCATTGACCAGGTTTTATGAAATCGTGTTAGGCGCTAATTTCATCTATTGCAAATAAGGATATGCAGAGAGGAGAACCATAATACTTTTGGAGGAAAATTGCACCGGTAGTCTATTAAGTCTAGGTAGTTAGCCATAGAGCAATTGATTCTAAACTCATACAGGGCATTCACACGGAGACCAGAATAAAATATCCGAATCTTAAATAGCTGATTCACATAGCGAAACAGGGAGGAGTGCATTGTCCTCAATCACAGTATTGATCACCTCATACAACGACAAGCGCATAGTGTCGACACTGGATTCTCTGATGAAGCAGACAATTAAGCCTAGGGAAATTCTTGTCGCGGATGGAGGGACCAAGTGGGACATAAGAGAGATATGCAATAAGTATGGTGCCATTTACCGGTTATTTCCAGGAAATGTCGTACAGACGAGAAATGAAGCGATAAAAATCATTGAGAGTGAAATAATTGCATTCATAGACACAGATGAGGTCGCAACGCCGGCATGGCTTGAGAACCTAACAAAACCAATCATTGATGGATTCGCAGATTTCTCTGGCGGGCCAACAAAACATCACGAACCTCAATCTGAACCAGAAAGATATCTAAACTTGCTAGAGGATGACCTCTACAACAACCTAGTCAGGGAAAGCATAACATACCTTCCTATGGGAAATTCAGCTTGGAAGAAGGAGGTGTTCGAGAAATTGGGCGGATTCGACCTATCAATTTCCGGTGGTGGGGAAGATTATGACCTGAACTTAAGGGCAATTAAATCTGGGTACAAAGGAGTTTTCGTAGAGGGCGCAGCTGTATTCCACGATCATTCTGAAGTTAGTTCCTACCGAAAGCTTGCAATGAAGAGATACTCCTACCTTAGAGCAACGGCAAAGACCTATCTTAAAAATGGTGTTCTGTCGATCGGAATGAAAGGTGTTTCCCGTGTAAGGGTCAAGCATCCATTCTACCTAGTTGAAACAATTATGAAGCCAATTGCGCTTATAGATGCCATGACGAGGAAGTAAGATTTTTTTTATATCTGTTTCTCATAGGCCGAAGGTGAAAGTAGTAGTAATCGGGATCGATGGAGCAACCTGGGATCCTATTTTGCCCTATATTGAAAAAAATATGCTGCCAGGTTATTCAAAATTTTGGAATGAAGGTCTTCATGGCGCCCTCATCTCAACAATCCCTTACATTACACAGCCCGGCTGGAAGGCATATTCAATGGGAAAGAATCCTGGTAAAATGGGGGTCTATTTCTGGTCCAGGATAGACTGGAAGAATTTTGCAATCAAGAACATTAACTCTCTTGGATTCGATGGGAAGGACTACTGGGACATTCTTTCTGAGAAAAAGTACACTGTCGCAATAATCGATATGCCATCTACCTATCCTCCGAAGAAAGTGAATGGTGTTATGCTAAGCGGATTTCCAAAAGGAGATGGAACTTGGGTATATCCTGAAAATTTCCAGGACCAAATTCCACAGGACTACGTAAAGGACTCAATTCACCTGTTCACAAAGGATGAAGACCCGGAAGTGACAATGAGCGGGATTGAGAAAGATATCAAATCAAGGTTTGACATGGCAGAAAGGTTGTGGGACCATGATCTGGTCCATATCAGCGTTGTGATGAACGACCACGTATCTCACTTCATGTGGAACAATGAGAGAATAATGTTCAGGAACTTTCAGGCAAATGACGCTGGAATAATGAGGATTCTAGAGAAGAATAAGGATGGCATCACTATACTAATGAGTGACCACGGTAACGGTCCAATAGAGGATGAGTTCTATGCAAATGAATACCTGGCAAAGGAGGGGTTGCTAGTTAAGAATGATAGGAAAAGCCCAATATTATCCAGGGAGGCAATTGTTAGCATAGGAAAAAAGACAGGGCTCTACAAGGTGGCTAGAAACCTGCCAAACAATCTTCAGGAGAAAATAGTCAAGAGGGTCCAACAATTTGACAGCGACATGGAAACATCATCATTGGACCAACTTATAAACTGGAAGAAATCTAAGGTGATTGCCTTGGATGAAGGTCTATTCTACATTAATCCAATGTTTTATGAGGAAAAGGAGGAAATATTGGAAGAACTTGGTAAAAAGTTGAAAACTATTAAGTCCAAGAGCGGTAGGCCGCTTTATAATAAGGTATTGGCAGGGACAGAAATTTACTGGGGACCACATATTTCAGATGCTCCGGATGTTGTCGCCATCACGAACGATATTTACCATCAAAGATATCAGTTATCCGGTTACATGTGGGCATCGGATATACCAGAAAAGAAGATGGGATTTAGGACCAGACAGGTAGGACATCACCGTATAAGAGGAATATTTGGGATGGTAGGCCCCGGAATAGAGCCAAAACAGATGGATGCTAGCATATATGATCTAGCACCTACAATCTTGAAGTTGTTTGGCTGCGATATACCAGATGACATGGACGGTAAACCACTCATTTAGAAAGGGAGTA
>JAJYRY010000021.1:0-6640 GCA_021793855.1 Thermoplasmata archaeon | reverse complement strand
CTTATCTATTTCGTAAACGGCATTTCCGTCGCAGCATTCCAGTTGCCCATATACCGGTTGGTCAGGAGGATCGGCTTATGGAACGGTATGATCATTGGTTCCGTGTTGTATATCATTGGATATTTCTCTATGGCCTTAGACCATAGTCTCTGGCAGTTCATGGTATCCATGCTCATTGTGACGATGGGGGAGAATTCTGTTACCCCGACAGGAAGCGCGATGGTTTCAAAGATAGCAAATGGAAAGTCGCTCGGAGCCCACATGGGCGTTTACAACTTCTTCATGTCCCTTGGGAGAGGTATGGGACCAAGCTACGGTTCTTTCCTGCTCTCATACCTCGTCAGTCCGTTTGACATCTGGGGCTTGGCAGTAGTCCCTGCATTGGTCGGGATAGTCGTATTTGTAACAAGACGATCTGAAGAAAATAAAAAGAATCCTTCTATGCCGTTTGCTTAAAATTTTATCGTCTAAAGTCAATCTTTCATTAAGTTAAGAATAAATGCGGATATTAGCCACATTATACCGATAAGGTCAAGAAGTATCTGATTGGAATAAATGCCGTACCCGAATATACCCAAGGGTACGATATAAAATAGAAGAAATAGAATAAACGATCTCGGGCTCATTCAGATATCTACCCGAACAAAGCACCGAGTCCAGCGACTGCTTCTTCTTCGCTCTTTTCGTCCTTCTTTTCCTCTTTCTTCTCTTCCTTCTTTTCTTCCTTCTTCTGAGGCTCTGCCTGCGCTACCGGCTGGGCGGCCACCATGGATGATTTTATTGCCTCTTCTATGTTGACTCCCTCCAGGGAAGCAACAAGACTCTTTACTCTAGCAGGGTCAGGTGTGACTCCAGCTGCCTTGAGTATCTGTGTAATACCATCTTCGGTGATCGGTTTTCCGACAGAGTTCAGTATCAGTGCGCTGTATATGTATTCCATACTTTTCACCCCTAATTACTCCAAGATAATAAACTAAGCGTCTTAAACATTTTCTATGCACCCCTTGGAACCTTGCCTTCCAGAGACTTTGCAATGGAGTTGCCTTTTGCAAGGAGCATTTTGATATTCTCCTTCGTCGGATATGAAGCAGCCAAGCTGACAGCAATCGCATTCTTGTAGGCATTTGATATGAAAATAGGTGCTGTTTCTCTGTTGTAGTAGTTGATGTGTAACGACAGGCCTATGGCCATTGAGTGACCTGCCACAAGTTTGTTTACGAAGTCCTGGGTTGATGATCCAAGCACGCTCTTCTCGAAGACTATGCCTTCCTCATAGGCAGCCCTGAAATCCAGACCTATCTCAAGGGGCATTATTTCAAGTTTTGCCATTGCAATGGCTTTTTCCTTAGAAATTTTCTCCCCCTTCTTAACAAGAACAGTCTCCTTCCTTATGACAACTTTCCCCTGGTCTATAGACGCTGGTATCCCTGCTTTTTGCAGTTCTCCGACGACTGGTCCCGGCTTGAGACTGGTTGGTTTTGCTTCAAGGACAATGTCCTCAGGTGCAGTCTCTCCTCCCTTCGCAGGAGCCCTCGTCCTGCTGCTTTCGATCTCCCTGAAAAGTTTGAATGGGTTCTCTTTTGAGAATATTGCTGCAACAGGTCCGTCCATGTAGTTTTCCATCCCCCTTATTGCTTCAATGTTCATCTCTTCAAAAGCTCTCTTGAGGAATGTTTTCTTTACCACCTTTATCTTCGCTTTTCCCCTCAGTGCCCTTCTTATCTCTTGGAACTGCTTACCGGGTACTCGCTCGATACCAACAAGTGCTATTGACTTCGAGTTCCTTATGTCCTCTGAAAGGGACTTTATTGCCTGGTCCTTGGATTCAGAGAACCTGTTTTCCTTCATTTACTTCACCTCAACCTTTACTGCAGGACCCATCGTAGTTTTCACATATACTGTCCTGATGTTGTCCTCACCCTTCTCTAGCTTGGACTCTATCCTCTTTATTACTTCCAGTCCATTCTCGACTATTTTGTCTACTTCCATGTCCTTGGTGCCTATGGGCACATGAACTACTGGCTTCTCTTTGCTCCTCGCCTTGACTGTCCTTCTCAGGTTATTTATTATGGGAACGGGATCTACTGTAGCTGGAATTGGCCTAGGCATCTTTCCTCTTGGTCCCATAATACCACCCAGTATCTTACCAACCCTGGGCATCAGAGCTATCTCTGCAAGGAAAAAATCTGTCTCGTTGACCATTTTTTTAGTCGCTCTCTTGTTGTCGCTCATCTTGTCAAGTTCTTCAGCGGATATGAATTTATCAACAGAACCCTTTGCCTTAGATGCCATTTCGTTTCCTGAAATCAATCCGATCTTTACCTTCCTCCCCCTTCCATTAGGGAGTACTATCTCCTCGTTGATTCTGTTCTTTGGATTTGACAAATCAACATCCTTGAGGTTTATCGCAATATCTATTGTCTCCCCAAAATTCCTCTTTGGAGACTTATTTATTGCCTCCTCTAGACTCTTCTTTAAAGTTTCGCTTTCCATTAGTATACACCAGAGTAGTCTCGCGAGCGCAGGGCTCTTCTACTCTAGATGGCGATTGACCCGTCTTTAATAAGTTTTTGTATCTCCCTTGGATCCTTGCCATCAACTGTAATACCCATCGACACGCAGGTTCCCAGCACTTCCATTACAGCTGACTTTATGGAACTCGCTGTCATGTTGTCTATCTTCATCTCTGCCACCTTCTTTATCTGACTTACCTTGAGGTCCCCCGATGTTTTTGTCTTTGAGGCACCGGTAGCAGTCTCAATTCCAAGCTCCTTTTTCAGGAGTGCAGATACTGGGGGTTTTCCAACGGATATTTCAAATTTCTTTGTTTCCGGGTCCACTATAACCTTTACGGGTACCTGCATACCAGAGAACAATTTTGTCTTGTCGTTTATTTCCTTCAGCACTAGGCCAATGTTTACACCCATCGGTCCAAGTGCAGGTCCTAGTGGCGGTCCGGCAGTTGCCTTTCCACCCTCAACCATTACAGATATTTCTTGCGGCATTCTTTACACCTCTTTCTCCAACAATTTTACAGAATCAGCTTTCACAGTGAGCGGAATTGGTACGATTGCATTCTGAAGTTCAAGTGTTATTTCATCCTTCTGACTGTCTACATGAGTAATCCTTGCCTTCTCACCCTTGAATGGTCCTTCAGTCACCTCTACGAAATTGCCAACTCCAAGGGACTCTACTGCTGGCTTGGATACCAGGTAATTCTCTATCTCAGATAGCTGAACTTCTCCAGCTATCATGTTCCTTGCACCTCGCACCGTCCGGAGCAGTCCCATGGTCCTGTCCGGGTAGAGCGTTTCAATAAAAATATAACCTTTTACGTCTGGAGGAACGAGTATCGAGAATATGTACTCCTGTTTCTCTATTTTTGCCTTCAGGCCAATGTCTCTTGCGATCTTAATCTCCTGTCCAATTGTCGTCTTGACGACAATTATTGTCTGTTTCACCTTAATGGAGAAGAGATTGCTTGAATTTCCATCTGATTTCAGTGTTACTGTTGCGTAGTCCCCTATTTCCCCTCCCTTTGGAGTCTCGACGGATAGTGAATGGACCTCATTTGACTTGGGCTTCAGCTTGTATTGTATCTTCAGCAGGTCCTGGTTCTTAGGGGATATAGCTACCTGCTTGCCTCTCTTCTGTTCCTCTATCAGGAACCATTCTATTTCTTCCTTCTGTTCGTGGATATCCAGTGAGAGCTCTAAGGATCCCTCCTTTTCGACGCCTTCTTCGTTTTCTATGACCAGGTTGAATGGTACTTTCTTGTTGGTGCCAACTTCCGAATCCTTGCCGTCACAGCTCCATTTGACCATCTACGGCACCTTGAAAAGAACGTTCATAAGGAGGTAGATGATGAACCCAACCCCCCCTATAATTATGATTCCAATCCCCGTTATCAGCGAAGATTTCCCGAATTCATCCCTGGTTGGCTTTTTTGCCATTTTGAGAATTCTGGAATACTTTCCTCTACCTATCTTCTTTACTCGTTCTGTAATAGAATCCTCTAGATCCTCTATCCTATCATCCATATCAACCATATATGGCTACCTCTAAACGTACTTGTTTTTGGCTCCTACCAATATGGCTAATACCTTTATATCATTTTTCATAGTCTCATCGATCCTTGCGCCCCATATGATTCTCGCATTGGGGTTTATCCTCTTCTTAATCTCATCGAGAACTGTGTGCGCCTCCTCGACTGACATGTTCGAACTTCCGGTAACGGAGACTATGGCTGACGTGGCAGTTGATATTTCAAGATCCAGCAGTGGAGAGCTTAGCGCCTTCTTTGCTGCCTCCAAGGCTCTTTCCTGTGAACCTGATTGCCCCATCCCGATCATGGCTGTTCCACCGTCCTTCATAACAGTCTTCAAATCATTGAAATCAAGATTTACCAGTCCAGGCTTTGTGACAAGTTCAGTCAATCCCTTTATGGATTTCATAAGTATCTCGTCTGCGAACCTGAAGGCCTCATTTAGCGGCAATCTTGGGACTATCTCCAGAAGTTTATCGTTGGGTATGATGACAATCGTATCTGATTTCTCCTTCAGTTTTTCAAGTCCCCACAGGGCATTCTCCTTCCTCATAGTACCCTCTGACGAGAATGGAGTGGTTACGACTGAAATTACCAGGGCACCGGCATTCTTTGCCACTTCTGCGACAACTGGTGCTGAGCCTGTTCCCGTTCCCCCTCCCATGCCTGCTGTTATGAAAACTATATCTGCTCCTTCTACCGCTTCGTTTATGTCTATTTCTGCCTCCCTTGCAGACATCTCACCTATCTGTGGTATGGCTCCGGCGCCGAGCCCCCTAGTTGTCCTCTTCCCAAGTAAGATCTTCTTGGAGGCCTGGGTGAGGAGCAGATGCTGCGCATCCGTATTTGCTGCTATTATGTCTGCGCCTTGTATTCCCTCCTCCATTATCCTGCTGATGGTGTTTGATCCTGATCCTCCGCAGCCGAAAATTTTGATGCTTGTTTTCAAGCTTTTCAAAACTTCTATTAACTCTGCGTCGGTGTCTTGAAATGTTTCGTTGTCAGGCATACTAACTACCACTTTGACAAATTATTTCGATATTTATATGTGATGCTGCAAGGGCAAGTTATACTCCCCATATCACGAAACCCATCTTAGATAAGAAAAGATGTCAGTGGTCATTCCTTGCATACCCATGCGCCATGGACTTGTTAGCAAGTACAAACGATTTTTCCCCGTTGAACCCAACGGCACCAAGGGAATATTTGGAATGGCCTGCAATTGATTCCCACTCTTTCTCAAGATTGTCCCTGTTACAGTAGAGGTCATATGATAACTGTCTCCTGATTATCTCCTCTCCTACTCCAGTTGATGCAATGCCAAAGCCATTCTTCACCAGGATCCCAGAGCCGGGAATGGGGGTATCTCCCACCCTCCCCCTCATCATAGGGCTGGAACCCCCAGTGGATAGTGCTGCCGCAATCTTTCCGTTGAAGTTTGCAACAGCGCCGACTGTGTCCACAGACCTTGCTTCTTGGTAGAGGAACCTGGGGTCCTTTTTAGCATCTGCTTTTGCCTCTTCCAATCTCTTCCTTGCTTTATCTGTCGTAGGATCGTACATGGGATGACCTTTCTCCCTTGCAAACTTTGTTGCACCGTCCGCGCATAGAATCACATGGGGGCTGCTCTCCATAACCTCCCTCGCTACCTGAACAGGATTCTTAACGAATTCTATGTTTATAACAGATCCGAAATTACCTTCTACCATCACAGCAGCGTCCATCTGGATGCTTCCATCTAGCCTCATTACAGAACCTGTGCCTGCATTGAAGTTTAGGTCGTCTTCCATGTATTTTACTGCTGCTACCACAGCATCAAGGGGATCCTCGTAGTTGATTGCATAGGATGCGTACTTGTCAAGCAAACCGCTCAGCTCATTACTGCTCCCGACCCCGCCATGAAGAATGATCTGTCTCATGGGTCTGAATGCGTCAAGGATAAATATTTATTACGCGCGTTGTTCAATAAATGATGTGGTTAAATCGTGACATCGTTTCTATTGGCGACTTCAGCGTTGACGAGATAATGGAGATAATTGACAAAGCGAACAAGATGGTCCAATATGCAAGTTCTGGCCACCCCGAAAGACCACTTTCCGGCAAGATAGTTGCTACTCTTTTCTACGAACCTAGTACTAGAACTAGGCTGAGCTTTGAGTCAGCAGCTATGAGGATGGGCGCAAGGGTGCTTGGGTTCGGATCTCTTGAGGGGAGTTCTGTAGCTAAGGGAGAGACGCTCTCAGACACCATAAGGATAGTCAACAGTTATTCAGACGCAATTGTGCTGAGGCACCCTGCTGAGGGTGCTGCCAGGCTTGCGTCAGAGTTCGCAGACGTTCCAGTCATAAATGCGGGAGATGGTGCTGGGCAACATCCAACACAGGCACTGCTGGACATTTTTACAGTATGGAAGGAATCAGGTCCCGTGAACGGAAAAAGCATAGGTTTCGTGGGCGATTTGAAATACGGTCGAACGGTGCATTCACTCAGCAAAGCACTCTCGATGTTCGACGTCTCCCTTTACTTCATTTCACCGGAGGAATTGAAGATTCCAAAGCACATAAAGAAAGACATTGAAAAGAGGGTTCCTGTAAG
>JAJYRY010000020.1 GCA_021793855.1 Thermoplasmata archaeon | reverse complement strand
GAACCGCTGAAACCTCCAGGAACGGGGGTGCTAATCACTGCCGGCGTCAGCGGGTAGCTGGTGCTGTTAACGTTCAGGATGTCGGTGTAAGTGAAGCCGCTTCCCGAGGAGTTGGAATCCTGTTCGGTGTATTCATATCCGACGATGAACCCAGTCGATGGGTCGAAGTATGCATTCCAGGTATAAACTGCGTTGAAGTATCCATATGAATCGTTCCTCAGGTAACTAGATTTTCCCTGTGCGAATATAGTTTTGACAGTCCTGCCCTGTGTCGGCAGATGATATGGGAGGTCCGTCGACTCCACAGTCATCCTGGTATTGAGAAGATAGAAGCTGCTACCGACTGGAAGGGAGTTGTTCATGTAGAACCACACTGTCGGATTCACGTAGCCCGTCTGATTGTCCGTCCCGTTCAGGTAGAGGAAGGAATCGTATGAGAACGTGTAGTTCCCTGATGACTGCCCGCTCAACGTCTGGCCCGTGCTGTTGCTGTACGTCCACGAATAATGATAGTACGCATGAACCACCCCGTTGGAATCAACTGAAACGATCTTCTCCATTCCGTTGACGACAGTATGCTCTGTATACCCCTGGTAGTTTCCCGTCCCGTTTCCCAGGCTCTCCACTTCATAGTATGTGAAGTAGTCCCCTGGATTTGGTGTGTAATGAACCGGGGCGGCTGCTGCCATGGACAGCAATGCGAATGAGATGAGGACCAACGGCAGTGACCTTGGTATCATCCTGCGAATCCCCCGACGCCATGGATGTGTGCAGGATGGAAACCTCCTATTCCGCTGAACGTCGAGTAATAAGAAGAGTGCGCAACTACCATTGGCATGTAATAGACGAAGAATGCGTTAGACGGAACATATGTGAACTGAACAGCCGTATTTTCTATCTTCGCGGTCGGGTCAAGTTCCTTCACCAGCTCATTCTTTATGCCGTGGATCATCCTCACTGAAAGTGTCAGCAGTTCAGATCTTTCAAGCCCCACCGCATATTGGGATATTACTGAATGTGCCTTTTCGACAAGGTCAAGAGTTTCGTTCGCTTCCAGAACCTGGATGGACGCCAATATAGCTGCAGCCACAAGCGGATATTCAAGGTACATTTTCAGCGCATCTATTAAGATGGTAAGTTTCGCCTTCACCTCATCTGGTGTGAATCCGGAAGAAGCAAGGAATGCGGATGCAAGTTCTGTGTCGTCCGATGTCTGGTACCCCCAGGAATTGAAGAGCATCCTGAAGGAAATGAACTTGCCGGAGATGTCATCTACGGGGACATTATTAACGGACAGTATTGCAGCAGATTCGTATGAAGAGGTCATACTAGAAAATTTCGAAAACCTGTCCGTAGGGTAGGTGCCATCGAATCTCCTTCCGTATAGCATAATGGCTGCAATTCCCGCAGAGAGCTCCTTTGGAACTTTTTCATTATGCCTCATTTCATGGTCCATCTTTTCAAGGTCAAGTACCACCTGACCAAGTGAATCGTTTTGGATTCTCTGGAATCCGGCAGTTCCAAGGGCGGCGATGATCTCTGCCGCCATCAGCTTGTTTTCGACGGTGGAATGGAATCTTTCCAGTGACTGGAAAGCAGAAAGGAAAAGATTGATGATCTGTTGCTGGTCGCCCTTCACCTTTGCCAGTCCGATGGATGTGCCCCACAGGGTTGTCGGATCTGAGTCAGGCAGGCGTTCCGACAGCGCAGTTTCGTGGAACTTGGCTTTTTTTCCTATTGACCTGATCTCGTTCATTGTTTCTGACATTTCCTCCCTAAAGCTTGTGAAATCGTCGTCCGATACCCTGTAATTCCTGACGTTCAGGTCATTAAGCATGATTACGCCGGGCCCGGCGAGTGAAATGTAGAGGTCGCCGTACGGAACCATCCTGTCCAGCGTCGATTTCTTCTGGATCAGTTCCTTTATTTGAGCATCCCTAACCGAAATGTCCTTTTGATGGGCCGTGATCTCGCTCTCCGTTTCCCTTACTTCTTCCAGCTCAGAATTCCTTTTCTCCTTCCCTTCAAAGTGAAACAGTACCGAACTGACCTTCCTCTCCTCTTCACTGAGTGTTTCCTCTTCCTTCCTCGTCTCCGAAATCTCCTCCTGCTGCTCCTCGGTGATGCTGTTGAGGTTGGCCACCTCCCTGCTGAGATTGTCGAACTGCTCTTTGCTCATCGATGCGATGAATCCGTTCGTGACAAAATAGTCCAGGTCCTGCTGCTGGATCTGTGATGTGACAGCCTTTCCCGCGATCTGGGAGAAGAATTCTCGTACTTGTCCGCATTTCATATCCATTACCTGTCGATTATAGGAAATTTCTTAATTAACCTTTGTTCATTGAGGATGTTTCCTATCACGAGATTGATGGTCTCTCCATCCCTTTCCAGATCAACGATCCTGTCATCTCTCATGCCCTCCCTCAGCAGATGCTCGAATTGTATTTTCCTGTCTGTCCTATTACCGAACCTCCTCACCCTTTCCTGTTCTATCTGCTCGTATGCATACATGAATTCGTAAAGCGACCTGTATATCTGGTCATCTATCTTCTCTGCCAAGTCCTCTTCCCTGATCCTCATCCACTGCAGACCCTCAAGGTCCACGAAATATATCGTCCCGTCGGGCGCCAGGACGGCGTCCTTGTCTAGCCAAACATCGTAGAAGTCATACCCTCCCAGGGTGCCATCATCATAGCTCTTAAGCGAACGTACAAAAAGGGTGAGGAACGATATGCCGCTCCTGACAAAATTTCCCAAGAAATTGTAGGCTTTCTCTTCAGTATCTATATTGAACATATCAAAAACTGCCGCAACGTTGCCGCTCAGAGTGCTGCCTGAATGGAAAAAGATTCGCACATTCGACGGGACAAGCCTTACTTCCTGCACCATCTTCCCGGGGAACCTCCTGTACCAGTAGATTCTCTTTATCGTTGACTCCAGTTCTTCGGGCAGATAAATTATATTGACAACGGGTGCAATTCTGAACCCGTTTATGCTTGTTACGTCTGCCATCTCAGACGCCCTGAGCGAGATGGTAGCATGCTCAAGTCCCTGGCCACCATAGGGAGACCCGCGCAACCAGAGTTCGCCCGTCATATAACGCGGACCTGTCTCGGAATGGAAAGGAATGCTGCGCTCTCCTAGATGTATGCCTGAAAGCGTTTCAATTTCATTGTTATCAAACAGCCTTCTTGAAAATGGATGGGTCGTTGAGCCAATCCCCTTAACTGAAAGATAGAATTTTGTGCTGTCTATGTCGACTGATTCATATTGAGATATGGCACCCCTGTTATCATCCTCTATGAATTGCAAGGAATCCACTTGACTGTCTTTGATGAAGTGAGTCATGCTCTTCGGTAGGTAGAGATACTTAATGTTTGGAAGGTTGATATCAAGAAAGTGCCTGTTCGTTTTGACGAATGAAACATCGTACTTGTAAAGTTCTATAGGCTTTCCTTTCAGGTTCATAACCCTAGTTTCTGATATACTCACTTCATTTAAGTTTATGTCACTTAAAGACATTTCTACACATTCTCCTATCCGTGCGGTGATACCAAGAACTCAGCTGCAAAATTCACGTAAATTACTGTTTGCAGGAAAAACAGTAACATTGGTTTTAACGCATAAACTGTTTACTCGTTAAGGTGAAAAACTCCAGTTACCCAGACATTGCTATATATTATTTGTAAAGTTAATACTGCTAAGGCAACTAGTTGGCAGTCCAGCTATTGAATTATCTGCAGCATTTGCCACAGGCAATATAGCATTGTACGACTCCAGGTCATTCCAATTTCATCTTTTACATTGAAATGTACCACTGGGTTACGCTACTTGACCTGATAATCCCACCATAGGAGTACCCTAAAATGGTCACGTTGACAAATGTACCATGAACTAGTACAGCTGCACCTACGGGAGGAGCTGTCCCATTATAGGTAACAAGAACCAGTTCACCGCTATCATTCAGCAAAAATACTGACTCGTTATTAATGCTAAAATAGCTCTCAATTTTACCAAAGGCGTAGTATTGCTGATCGTTGTGCATTTGCTTAGGACTCGTAGCAACTGTGACTGGAATAAGAGAGTAGACCAGTAGCCCTATAAGTATCACCGCTGCTATCGTCACTATTACTTTCTTCTTCACCTCCTAGAATCAGAATTATGATATTTGAGGTCTTTGGAACTTCCATAAAATGGCAACTAAACACAATATTTGAAAGAGTAAAACCTGTTCAAAAAATTGAGAAAGGAATAAGAAAAGCAACAGAAAGTAGAAAGCGAATGCGAACTGGTTTCTAAAAATATCTTTGTCCATTACCTGAATTACTCCATATAGAAATGATGATTTACCTGACGTCCTCAGGAATATCAAGAGATAAGTACAAAGTTTTGGTAGATGTACGATTGTCAATATTCAGGTACATACTATGGCGGCAAAAGAATGTTAGATTTCTCGTGTATTCTTTTTGCCCCGATGGCGTAATTTTCAGTGTTAGAGAGATGTCTATTAACAGGATCTTGTCTCTAGGGATTCTATTTGTAGTTTAATTTAGATTACATGTTATAATACACAAATTTGAAGTATACGTAATATATTATGTAATATGAAAATGTATACCACGATATCCGCGAAAATCTCAGAAGAAGAGAGAGGAGAATTAAAAAAACTTGGACTAAATCCTACAGTAATTATCAGAAAGGCGGTGCAGGAAGAAATTAGAAAGGCCCGGAATAAGAATTTAATAAAGAAAATGAAAAGGGTAGCACCCATAATCTCGAAATTAAAGTTCGATGAAATAGTATCAGATATTAGGGAAGATAGGGAAAGATGAAACTACTTGACGCTTCAGCAATTTTTAACCTCTTTCTGAACGGTAAGTATAGTATACTCATCGACGGGGCAACGATTCCACTTGCCAGATACGAGATAGGCAACGTTCTATGGAAGAATCTTAAAATTAGAAATAGAATTTCAAAGAAAGAAGCAACGGACTCTGGCAACGTTCTATTTGAGTTGATTGATTCCATGGAACAAATCGTGCCACGTCCAAATTCTGCATTAAGTTTGTCCTTAGAACTGAACCTGACATTCTATGATTCGTCTTATCTCGTAGCTGCTATTGAAGCAGGTTGCGAGCTTGTAACTGACGATATGAAACTGCACAGGATTGCAAGTTCTAAGGTACCGATACGAAAAACCTCAGATCTGTATGTCTAGATTCAATCAAGCCTGACAGTATCACCGCGCTTGCTCTCTACTCGACCTTCGTGACCTGGGTAAAGACCTCAAGGAGGAGATGCACGTAGACTTAGGGAGGATGATCAACAGGATAGGAATAAAATCGCCCCTAAAGGAGATGCTGAGATCAATACCAGATTATGACCAGAAAACACTTTACGAGATAGAGAACAGGTACTGCAACGACCTGGAAAGCATGGAGGTCATGGCAGTGAGGAGGATGCTGGAGAAAGTTCTGCACAGCGCAGAAAGCTCAGGATACGGCTTCCCCTTTTCGCTTAAGCGCCTCAACTTATTCATAGCGTGCATGGAAGGTGATAAGAACCTTGCTGACCTTTCTGGTAAGGCAACTGCAAGTAAATCATCCGCATTCATCCCTATGGTCAGGAAGGAGACTGGAAAGATTGCTTCAAATACATCCCTGATTGAGAAGGCACGCAATCTTTGACATAAATGCATTCATATTCCAGAAGATCAGGGATGCATTCAGGATACCCGACAAGGGCAGCCTCTCTGATGATGAAACTGCGATAAACGATCTCAGTATTCACGAGAACTGCGACATCACAATAGGGGAGATGGGAGTATACCTGCAAGCAAACACACCATCACACCTCTTCACAGCAGCAAAGAAGGCCATAGAGAGATATCGTGAAAGGGAATCCCTGCTGTTCGCCAACAATCCTGAGCACACAATACCGAGGACCAACAACGGAATGGAGAGATTCTTCAGGAAGGTGAGAAGTAATGTAAGGAAGAGGTGCGGGAACATAGCCACTGGAAACATCCTGACGCATAGCGGTGAATCTCTTGCCTTATTCCAGAACATGAGCAATCCTGAATACGTGAAGGTAGTATTCGGTTCAGAAGACATACCCTCACTATTTTCAAGATACAGGAAACCATTCAAGAAACCGGGGATGACGAGAAAGAAGACGCTGGAACTTGTTGATGCAGGAACTAAGATGATAATGGATTGCTCACTTCAGGATTCTCCATACAGTGAGAATATGATGCAAGAAGCTTATGCTTCAAGGAATGTGAAATGAAACAGTCAATCCTTCTGACGGTCTATTGCCGCCATAGGGTACACAACAGCCTTTAAATTTAATCGGTGATGGCTGTTTTATAATTCCACGTTATAATTGCTGTATTATGGAATCCTAGAGCATTGTAAAAAACAAGTTCAATGCACCATACCGCATAACCCAGTCCGTCCCTTGGGAATATCAGGTAAATTAGGATACGAGTATGACTCGATATACAAGATTTTAGAATGCAGTCCTATTCAGTTGCAAGAAAGTTATTGAAGATACGTTTCAAATAGCAGGAGCTCAATTAAACTATTACATTGTCTCTGATTTCTTTCATTAATGGGACCTAGGACCAAAGATATTTTATGAATGTTGCATAAATTTACCTAAGTTTATTAGTTATACTTAAACTCAAATAACCTTTATTACCAACGTATAATTTTGGATTTAATGGTCTCTGAAAAGACGATATATGCAATAATTTCCGCAATTGTAATAGTTGGTGGATTGGGTATAGGGGTTGCATATTACGAGTCTGTTTCCGTTGCGCATAGTTCAACCTCCGAACAAGCCGCAACTTCGCTTACCCTCGTAATATCCCCTAACAACTGGTTCAACAATTCAACAATCCATCACAGGCAGCCCGCGTTCTTTGTGGTTGGGCCCAATGGGCAGCTGTCATCATCCGCATTGATAAAATTACCTGCGCATAAACTTATAACGCTAACGATAATAGATTACGATTCAGGAGTCACCCCGATAATAGGGGAAAACGGTACGTCTAATAATTCGACGTACGCCAAGGTGATAGGAACGGTGGGTAACGTAGAATATGTCTACAATGGAAGCACGTCTTATATAAACGCTACACTTTCAGGAAATGCATCCAACAACATTACCATACAGAAAGGAAGTGGATGGGCAGTCTCATCATTCCCATGGGTTGGTGGCGCTTCAGGCGGCTGGGAGGTAACACACACATTCACCATAGTGCAGAACGGTCAGATATTGCTCAATGTGCCTACCTTTGCGGGAACAAATCCTTCGGGGGGATCGATAACAGTAACTCAATTCTACCTTAACAACACTGGCTCCTTTACGTGGCAGTGTTTTGTTCCTTGTGGGAATGAGCTCAATGGGTGGGGAGGAGCTATGGCAACCGCAGGATGGATGACTGGAGAAGTCGAAGTCGTTTCATAAGGGGATCCAATTGCCTAAAGATGAAAAGCCCATAGATGAGCAAAGAAGGAACTTCCTGAAAGTAGTTGGAGTTATGATCATTGGGGCGGGAATTGTTGGGACCCTAAGGAGTGTCGTTCAGTACGCCATTCCCCCGGTCTCAAATGCAGAATCCTCATTTCCAACCCTGCTTCTCCTCCTACCAAATGGGAACCCAGTACACACTACTGACCTTGTCGTAAACAACCCATCCATCGTTACGTTTGACTACCCACTCCAGAACGAGCCCAATTTTCTTCTGAGATTAGGGGATGCGTCAAATAACGACGTGAAAATAGATTCTACTACAGTGGACATACCTGCAACAGGGGGAAAATATCAATCACCTGCAGGTGTTGGTCCGTATAGTTCAGTGGTGTCTTCATCCGCAATATGCCAGCACCTTGGGTGCATACCACCGGAACTCAGGTTCCACCCGCCTTCCTCCACGAATTTCCCGGGTAAAGTACACTGCGACTGCCACGGAAGCACGTACGACCCTTACAAGGGGTTCAGCGTCGTGACAGGCCCTACAAAGTCTCCACTTCCAGGACTGGTATTATCATACGATTCAACAAAAGACACCTACTCCGCAACCATGCTGGTGGGTCCGACTATATACGGCCACACCACCGATCTTTCTGGCGGTAATCCAGTATCTTCTTCTGGTGCGACTATTACCACCCTTGGAGTGTGATATCGTGCCAGATAAAAGCATCATTGAACAAGTGATGAATGATCCACAGCCAATACCAAGGAAAGTACCAGATTACATGAGAAAGAAGGGAGGGCTGTGGTACTGGACGGGTGCAATGATAATGATCGCCTTCTTCTACGAGGCTATCACAGGATTGATCCTTTTCCTTTACTACCAACCCTCAAACGCTTATGTGAGCACAGAAGGGGTGCTCAACATCGCATACGGATCCGTCATCCTAACAACCCATCTTTACGGGGCCTACATAATGATAGCCCTGGTCTACATCCATCTGCTCAGGAATCTGTTTGTCGGAGCCTACAAGAAGCCGAGGGAAATGCAGTGGCTTACTGGAATAGTTCTTTTAGTTCTAACTGTCGCAGTTGCTTATTTTGGGTACTCCCTTACTGGAGACGTGCTGTCATCAGATGCCACTGACGTTGCAAGGGGAATAGCAGGTGGTTTCCCCGTAATTGGCACTTACCTCAGGGAAATATTCATGGGTAATGGCCAGTCCATATCCCTATTCACCAGGTTCGAGGGATGGCATATCATACTAGCCGGGCTCATTGGAATAACATTTGCATTACACTTCTTCATGGCAGAGTACAACACAATAATGCCTGACCCAAAGAAGACAAACTACCGGGCTCCTTTGATAGACAAGGAAGACAGCTCTTACAAGCCATGGTACCCCTACAACCTCCTTTACATGACGCAGATTGCACTGTTCACAATAGCCCTTATACTGCTCATCCCTTCTATCCTTGCACTTCTACCGCACGTGCCAGCGCTCTTCTCGCCTTTCCCACAGGTTTCTGCAACAAGTCCGCTCGCATCCCAGGTTCCTCCGTATCCGCCATGGTTTTTGCTTTTTGTATACAAGGAGCTTGACTTCGGCATCTCCTCAACAGTAGGACCGTTCTGGGCAACTGTTATATTTACCGGACTACCACTCATTTACCTTCTGCTGCTTCCTTATATCGATAAATCCAACACGCTTAAGACCACAAAAAGACCTATCGTTGTTGCCACGGGAATCATTGGTATCATCTACCTAATCGGTCTTTCCACTTGGGGTGCAACAATGCCAGGTATACCAGTGAATAACGTGGTTGGACTCCTGTTCTTTGTAATACCTCTTGTGCTCGTGATTGCCCTCGTCTACATGATATCAGGGAGACTTGAATCAGGAAAGGTTAAGATTCAAAATGCGTGGAAAGTGTATGCGTTGATACCGTTTGCCGGTCTCGTTGCAATTCTGGCAGGCATATCCATCTACGCAGCAGTGAAACAGGGAACGATATATTACACAATCGCAACGATATTCCTGCTCGTAATTCTAGGTATATCAATAACTGCCCTCTACGCTAGCATATACGGTGTGAAGAGAACTGCCGAGCAAAAGAGCCTCTCGGGAAGGGGATATGTCTTGTTCGGCGGCCTATACGGATTCCTCGCACTGGCAATTGTCTCTGTCATTTCGGTAATTCCCCCGACTACAATATTCAACCAGTCACTGTACGGAGTCGGGCTTGGACTACTCTTTCTTTTGGGAGCTGCATTTATAGCCCTTTACAGGTCTCATGCTTACAATGAGTAGAAGGAGCTTCCCTCTGAAAGCAATTTCCTTAATTCTCTCCCTCTTTTTTCTGGACGTCTACATAATCTACGGATACTTTGTGGGGCTCATTTTCACATCAACTGATTCCACATCCCTATTCTTTGCTTCCGCATTGGTTGTGAACCTCTTCCTCATCTTTCCCCTCATAACGAAAAGGGATGGAGCATCTTTCTACTCAATAATGTACATTGCCGTATACTTGATTGCGCTTGTCATCTTTGTCGGCAATCTGGCAACGACCCTTTTGATCGTTCCCTCAATATGCGCTTCCATCCTTTCTCTCTTTACCCTCCGCACCGGCTACAGGGTTACTAAAGGCGTTTCGATGGTAGCAGTGCTTGTGTTCATGGATTTCCTGGGAAAGGTACTGATCATTTCACCACAGCAGGTCCCTGGTCCACTGACCATTCAGCTGCTTGCTGACAGGTTGACCACTGTAGGTCTCCCAGTCCCTGTAACTGAATATTTCGGATTGTTCATAAGTACGAGGTATCTTGACTTCATAACGGGGCCTTTTGAATTTCTCCTGTTCTTCTTCATATCTTCACTATTGGTAGAGAACTATCACCGCATAATCCTCCTGCTGACGAAGAAAAGGAGCGGACTCCTGACCGCAGGATACGGAGCGGTGAGCGCCCTTGGCTGCCAGTGTGAAAGTGCAATTGGCATATTTCCAGCGGCAACACTGCTAGTATTTAATTTCCTGCTTGTTCCCTTCCTGCTGCTCAGCGTAGTGCTGCTTGTGTTAACATACGTGATGATTGTAAGGTACTACGAGCCGAGACGCTTTCCTAAATTTCCTCACAGATTTTCATTGAAAAAAAGAAGCAAGGTGATGCTCATAGAGGTACTGATAGTGCTGTCACAGATCCTTGTAGTTGCGGGTATATTTTTCCGTCTTCAGGATGTCCCGATTTTCCTGTTTGGAACATCAATGGAAATGATCCTCAACGGCTTCCTTGCTTACTACCTTGTATATTTCCTCCTCCCGCGCAGAACTATAGGGCCACTACTTGCAACAGTATTGCTCATCTTATCCGTCCTTTCCGTTTTGCTCTGGTTCATTCCTGATATCACAATAAAGGCTGTTACCAACCCCTTCTGGTTTTCTGCAATGTCCTATTCTGCTTTCATAGCAGGTTTCATGATTTCAATAGTATATTTCTCCTCCTCTCCATATATAGGCACTGCATTCACAGAAGCATTCGCTGTGTCCCTTGGTATCATTCCTATTGTCATATACTACGTTGTATTCTCCCTCCAAAGTTCTATTTGGACCTTTTGGACGGGGGCTCAGCAGGCGGATCTCTCCATAGTTCTATGGATTGTGATGCTTCCATTCATGTGGCTTTCCACGCAGAAAAGCTTGCTTGAATCAATTCGTACTCATCTTTCATTCAACACCCAAATGGCTGAAAAAGCAGTTGAATCATCCGGACTTTGAATGTGGTTACGGGGCATATCTACCCTTTTCTAAGCTCGTCAGAGATGATAGAAATACCTTTCATCAGCATACCTCTTGGGATTGTAACCGGTGGGGTAATCTTCAGAACATTGTTGTTTTTACCAGTGAGGGTGCAAACAACTCCTTTCCTAGCTAGCCTGTTCCTTAGCTCCAATGCGTACCCCTGGTCAGGGTTTCCATTATTGTCTCCGAGATCGATTCCAATCATGAACCCCATGCCCCTCACTTCCCTCATTCTCTTACTATTTATATCACTTAACACGTTCATGATCTCTTTGCTCGTCTCCTTAACGAACCTGATTCTCTCTTCTGTGATCCTGCCAAGCACTTTGAGCGCCACTTTCGAAGTGAACATTGTTGCTGCCTGCATGCTCACTAGATTATTCTTGTACAAGGGATAGCCCCCATTATACATTACCGCCCCCAATGGGAACCCTGCTCCCAGTGCCTTCCCGAGACACACATAATCAGGCCTTAAACCGTACTTCTTGAATAAAAACATCTCTCCCGACCTTCCCAGAGCTGTATAGACCTCGTCAACGATGAGCCGCAGCCCGTAATCTGCAATATTTTCCTTTAGTGATTTGGCGAAATCAACTGTCATAACATTGATTCCACCATCAGACTGAATCAGCTCTGTGATGACTGCCCCCCCATCAATATCAAACTTTCTTGATGCAGTTCTGAGCAACTTCTCATTGTAATCTATTGCCACATCTTCACTCAGACCGTACTTTGGGAATTTGAGGTGTATTATCTTGTTCTTTGCATCTATGCCCTCTCCATTTGAAACGAGATTCGTAATGAAGTCTAGCCCATGATACGCCCCTTCAAATGAAACATAGGGTTTTCCATAATTCATTTCCAGTGCAGCGTCACACGCTTCCGTACCTGAAGTGGCGAATGCGACATCATTGAACCCGGATAGTTTTCTAAGACTGGTTATCAGGCGTTCGGTGTAAATGTTCCTGAAGATAAGGTAGGTCAGGGGAGTGATAAGCTCCCCCGGCCTGACAAAATTATGCCCCACAGCCATCGCTGCACCGGAAAAATCTATGAACTCACGTTTGCCTATCCTTATGGTATATCTACCGGTAGAACTAACCCTACCCTTTAGTTGCTTGAACTCTGGGGTGACCATTTGCAATCCTTCTCTTACCGCATCAGTTCCTGGGCGCTTTCAACCTTCAGCTTGTCTCTCCTTATGTAGATGATTATGACGCTCAGTATTATCCACACAACGATCATGAAATCCGCGACGAGCAACGGCCCGGATAACCCTGCTAGAGAGTAGTAAATTGCAATTGCCATGATCACGCTCGCAATTGCGGGACCAACAATGTGGAAAGGAATGTTGATCTTCTCCTTTGTTCTTCTCAGGAAGAGTGCAAGCGATTGATTTGTCGCAATGTGGTACAGTAGTGTGAACACTGTTATGGCAGTAAACCAAGCTGAGAATCCGTAGAACAGGCCGTTTGCAACCCCAAGTGCTGCTACAAATCCTGCAAGTGTTGCGACTATTCCAACGACAAGTACAATGAACAACCATACGGTCGCTATGTGGGGACTCTGGTATTTATTGTGGACCTTTGCAAGGCTCTTTGGAAGAACTCCATCCCTCGCTAGCGCAAAAATCGTTCTCGCACCGCTGTTCCCGAATATTACTGGAGACGATATCTGGGCAAAGATAACTATGATGAAAGCTAGTAGAGCTACGTCCAGCCCCATATACTGCTGGGAGAGGTATATCCCAGGAGCAAACGAGCCTACGACAGTTCCGAAATTAGCGCCCGATGATGCAACGATTGCATAAACAACAAAAGTATCGAACGCAACCATTATCAGGAGTGCTGTGACTATAGCCTTCTTGAGACTGGTCTTCGGAAGATGAGCCTCCTCACCAAGCGATACGACTGACCCGTACCCTCCATACGCCAGGAAAGCACCTACCACCATGGCCAGGAAGAATCCGTAGAGTCCGTTGGTGGAATTTGCTATGTTGAATGGTGCAAGACTGTGATGGTGGCTCAGTATCAGCAGTCCTGCGCTTATTATGACAAAAAATACTATCTGGAGCA
>JAJYRY010000019.1 GCA_021793855.1 Thermoplasmata archaeon | reverse complement strand
GTTTCAGCAGTTTGAGTCCCTCCTCCCTGTCTACCATTTCTGCATATGGTGGAAAAATTGAGCTTACCTCAACCAAATTGTATTTTGCGATATCTGCGTCCCTTAGGGCATTTTCGAAAGATCCCAGTTGGCTCCGATGTGTCCCTACTCCTTTAACGAAGAATATTTTCCGAGGCACCATTGACGGCATTTCAGTGGTAAATTACATCTCGGTTTTATCCTTTTCTAACATTCTAACTTAACAACTCAGATATCTCAACACGATTGTGCCACTTGATATCTAGCAATGAGGATTATCAGGTCAATAGAATGATCCTCTAATCTAATGTATCGAAACAAAAGGTTTAATAATATTAGTATAATACTAACAAGTGGAAGATAATACTAATACGGTTACAAAACGTGAAAGAGACTGTTTAATCGCTCTCGAGGAAGATTCCCAGGATGGTTTCCCTATGCGTTTGCACCAAATCGCTTCAACCCTTGGCATCAAGCCACCAACTGCTCTAAATGTGATTAAAAGGTTGGAAGAGAAGGGGCTGGCAAAATCAGTAGATGGAATGACTCTACTTACAGATTCTGGTAAGAAGATTGCGGACGGGATTCTGCTGGTTCACAGGACATACGAATCTTTGCTATGCAAGAGCGGGGTGTCAGAGAACTCTGCTTGCGAAGAGGCCGCAGAAGTAGATTTTATAATCCCAGCTAGAAACGCACGGTTAATATTGCGTACAATCGGTAATCCTAAAATGTGTCCGCACGGCAAACCAATTATCGGTGTGGAATAAAATGTCTTTTCTAGGCTTTATTCTGAACCCTCCGACAGGTCTCTCTGTCTATTTCATACTTCTGATAGCATTCATACTGGGACTGATGCACGGTATCACACCAGATGAACACACCTGGCCTATCACTTTCAGTTACTCGATCGGAAGCTACAGCACGAAGGGGGGTATGAAGTCTGGTTTTATCTTCTCCTCTGGATTCACAGTTCAGAGGGCAATACTCACCACATTAGGATTTGTCGGACTTGCAACTATTTACATCAAATTCAACCTTGACGGTCCTGTGTACGTTCTAGTGGGGGTAGTAATGTTCATCGTGGGGTACTATTTGCTCAAAGGAACGGATTTACACATCCCTCTAGATAGATTATTAGGAGGGCATGTACATCACTCAACCAAATCAGAGAGACTTCCGATACAGGAAGTAGAAAGCAATGTCAAAGCTGTTCCAGCGAACATGGCTTTCCTCCATGGTTTCATAGCTGGATGGGGGTTTGGGGGATTCTCGACGATCATAACCTTCATACTAGCCCCTCAGATGCCAAGCATATTTTACGCTCCCCTAGTAGGTGCTCTCTTTGGTCTCGGAACCATGGTTATGCAAGTGGTTATTGGCGCGACCTTTGCAAACATAATGAGAGTCAAAAAGCTCTCTTTGGAACAGATAAAATATGTTGGCAGGTCCACAGCTGCACGAACTCTCTACCTAGGAGGGATCGCGTTTGCTGCAATAGGGGCGCTCGTACTGGGATTCCCCTTCATAGACCGAATAGCCATCAACACAGGCAATCCTATACCCAATCTCAGTTCCATAGGTGTAGCGACAGTACTTGTCATAATGGTGGTTGGAGTAATTGGAATGAGTAGTTTGTACATGGGATACAGGGAAAGCGTTGCGTTGCAACGTACGAAGATGGCTGAGAGCAAGTGATAAAATAAGGAATCAAGAAGAAAAGAAAATTCAGTCTTTCCCCTAAAATTTTTCCCCGTATCTTGCTAGACGGGAACGACATATTATTCATCAGAAAAAAGAGAGAAAAAAGCACACGCACTTCGCGTTGACTTCGATCAAAATAATTAAAATATTCAGCGACAAGTATTTTATACGAGGTTAGATTCGAACCTTATATGCAGGCGTCTCCCAGCATCTCCAAGGTGCTAGTCGTAGGTCCAAAAGGTTCGGGAAAGACAAGTCTACTGTGCAGAATGATCTATGACTCAACCGATGAATGCGGGCAGGTACCTGGGCAGTTTTTGAAGTTCAGTTTTTCAAGGGGGGACGGAGATAGCGTTTCCTTCCTTTTCAAAGAGGTAAATAATCTTCCCACAACAGAAAAGAAATCTGCGTACATTTTGACTCTTAATTCTAATAGCAAGAGTGATATCGAAAATCTTCCAAACACTTTATCACTTATTTCAGACAAAAAGGTAATCATTGCACTGTGTATGGCAGATCTGCATTACTCGGCTGCTTTCTGGGTGGATGACGTCAAGAAAATCTTGGGAAAGAAGAACATAAGAGTCGTTCCGGTCTCCTCAAAGACTGGAGAAAACATCAAGCAGCTAATGCTTGATCTGTCTGATATGGTGCTCACTTAGGATGATCCAGGGAAAGTTGAGAAACAGAAGGGTAATGATTGAGAATGAAGCAGATGCCTCCACTCTAAGGAATAAGGGATTTTTAGGCAGAAATATCGGGCAGAAGCTCTCCCTAGACCTCATGACATCACTTGATCTTCTCCTGAGGAAGAAGATAGAGGTAAGGAGAAGAACGGAACAAGTTACTTCGGACCACATCGTTAAGATGTTGTCTCAGGACGAAATGAAAGTCGCAACGGCTTACCATTTTCTGAAAATCAAAGGACTGAAACCAGTGATCAAGAAAGGATCCCTGTTCTCTTCCGGTACAAGAGTTATGGTCTTTCGGGACAGTGAAAGAATCAATTTCGAAAACGTGAGAACAAGGTCCTGTTATTTGGCCATAACGGACTCAGAAGGAAGCTGCCTGTTGTATTCTGTCAGCAGGCTTCCTATGAAAAGAAAAATGGAATTCAACGATTCGAGGGGAGCGGTCAGCGAGCGCAGAAAGCATAAGGGATTGATAGATCTGCTTGAATCAAGGGGATTGAAGGTCGCAAGCGGACTGAAGTTCGGTTCAGAATTTAGAATATATAAAAAAGACTCGTCGCACGCCAGATATCTGATGACATTCGGATCAATCTCTCTTGCCCGTGACCTCGCTGCCAAAGTTAGAATTGCTCAGTCCGTCAGGAAGACATTTGTTCAGGCATGCTTTTTGGAAAAGAAGAGAGAAATACTATTCCTTGAGATCAAGTGGAATCGATTATAGGCCTTCTCTTCTTGGGATATTTTTTCAATTCATTTCCGCAGTGAGGGCACTCTTTAAACGATCTATCAAACTTTCTGTTGCAGCCAATGCATCTATAACCCCACTCTATCTCTGTGTTGATGGATTTCCCTCCGAATGATTGATAGTTGATCTTCATTCTCTTGCACACGTTTTGTATGGATAGATCATTTGTCAAGAGGGTCGCATCAGAATCCTTTGCCAGGGCTATAAGTTCTATATCTGTGACGCTCAGTTGATCCAGATCACCGGTCTCTTTTGCCTTATTCCTGACTTCTTCGATTGTTGATTTGTCAGGTTCAATGATTTTGAACAATTCAATTACTGTTTCAAGGCTTCCTTTCATTTTCCTCCCTTTCACTTCATCCAGCACGGCTGAGGTGATCATGTATTCATTACTGCCTTCAACCTGAAAGCCATAAAAGAGTGATGAGGCATCAACGACTATCTTCATGATCTCTCCAGTACTTGCAATCTTTTTTCAGACTGCACAGGTCACACAAGGGGGTGATTGGTTTGCAAATCTTCTTGCCAAATTCTACAAAGTAAGAGTTTACCTCGTTCCACCTTTGCTTTGGTATTCTTTTCTTGAGAATCAACTCTGTGTCCTCAGCTTTTTCGGAAGTTGTGAGTCCCAACCGGAATGAAATTCGCTGGACGTGGGTATCTACAGCCAGTCCATACTTACCCACTCCCTCCGAAAGAACTATGTTTGCGACCTTTCGTCCAACTCCCTTCAGTTCCAAAAGCTCTTCCATGCTATCCGGAACCCTTCCATCGAATTTTCTTATAATCATCTTTGAAGTTTCGATTATGTCTACTGCCTTATTCTTGTAGAATCCAACTGGTTTTATCAAACCCTCAACGACAGCGGGAGAAGCTCTGGAGAGTTTTTCAATTGACGGGAATCTGCAAAAAAGTCTAATACTGGCCCTGTCCGTGACCTCGTCCTTCGTCCTCGTAGACATAATTCCAGTTATCAGTATCCTGAATGCATCATCCCAGATCGCAATGTGGGGATCGACCATCTTCTCTATCCTGTCAAGAATGAGGTTGGCATTCATCTTTGAGTCAAATCAGTCTTTGGTATTATAATATTTCAGGATGATCAGGGCACATTTTATATGTCATGTAATCATTATTTACGCATGGATCAAAAGACTAGAGGCATACTGCCTTTGTCCAAGATTCTTGTCGCAATAGATGGTACCAAGCCCTCTATGAGAGCGCTAGATATGGGAATAAGCCTAGCAAAGGTGCAATCTGGCCTGGAAGTGGAAATAGTGATGGTGGTCCCTTATCCAGTTCAATACGTGACTGGAGAAAACCCGACCGGGGACTTGACTATTGTTGAAAGACTTGCGACCCTAAAAGAGGGGGGACAGACCATACTAAATCACGCCAAGGATTATTCCATCTCCAATGGAGTAATGAAGCTCAAGACATATCTCAAGCAGGGAGATCCTGCGAGAGAAATTCTTGACCTTGCTAAAGCCACAAATCCGGACCTCATTGTCATAGGGAACAGAAAGAGGGGATTCCTGAGAGGAGTATTCCTAGGCTCCGTGAGCCAAAGGGTAGCTGCAAACTCAGAATGTGCAGTCCTGATCGTGAAATAAATTTTTATTGCCCCGAACTATCAGATGACATGAAAGAGTTTCCGAATTTCAGCCTGAAGGAAGGTTCCAAAGTGAAGATATACCTGAGGTCGGGAGACGAGATACAGGCGCTTGAAGGAGAATTTAAGGGGTTATCCGATACATTCCAGCCACTCCTTTACCTGGCAGACAAGGACAAGAACTACCTCATAAATATGAGAGACATAATATACATAGAGACAAATGACAAATTGGAAGCAATAGAGAAGGAAAAGAAAGCAGATTACGTCTTTTAGCATACTCCTAGGTGCCGCAAATAAATACCAACGGAAAATATTTTTAACCATTTGCCATGTATTGTCGTTGAAGTTAGGAGTCATGGCAAAGGATTTCAGGGTTTATAACAGACTACTGACTCTGCTCAAGGGCATGAATGAGCCCTTCATATCTCTGCGACCAGAAGACAATTTCACCGGATTCGACGTAGTTTTCACAGACATGGAGCTCAGGGGAAGAAACGTATTCCAAACGAAAGGGGTAGATGAATTCAGGTTGAAACAGCTGGTTCGTTCAAAGAACTCTGAAAAAATAGTTGTTGGCATAGACCCGGGTCCTACCCCAGGGGTTGCAACGCTGGCAAATAATGTGGTTATCGACAAGCGCAGCATCTACGACGTCGGGGAGATAAGACACTACGTTTCCAAGGTCCGAAGAGAGTGCGAGTTCAGCAGCTTTTTGATTAAGGTAGGTAACGGGGACAGGAGATACAGGAACCAGATCATCCGGAGCTTGGTGGACTTCAGATTGCAGATAGTTGATGAGAGCGGAAGTTCTAGGACTATAAAGAGGGGAGAGGATTTTGGTTCCGCGATCAACATTGCCCTGAGCGACGATATCCTCTCTGATCACTTCTTCCACTTTGGTCTTCTCTTACGTGCGTAGTAGCTTGCGATGAAGAGAACTGCGATGATGATTGCGAAGAAAGCGATGATCCCGATGTAGATGTAGATCACGTATGGGTTCCCTGATTGGATCTGGAATGTATAGGAGTTTCCGTTCTGAAGATTTGCTATGCTGTTGTTGAGAATGATAGAAACGGTATAGACCCCAGTAGGGAGTACTCCCGATACCCATTTGTATGAAATGTTCTTCGTGGAATGGCTGGAAACGTTCACCAATTCACTCCCTACATATTTCCCGTTGACATTAAATGTCACGCTGATCGCAGTCAGGTTGAAGTCGGAAGTGTTGTTGATGGTTGCTTTGAGTGTTGTGTATTGCTCTACTGTGACTTTCGATGTCATGTTGTAAACGAAGATCTGTCCGTTTGTCATGTAACCAGTAACCTGGAACAGGAGTCTCATAGTTGTTTCAACCGAAGGTGCAGTGACATTGAAAACTGTAGGACCAGCCCTGATGTCGGTCCTGTACGTGGGAGATATAGGGGATGCACCAGTCAGGTTGTACCCGGAGATGATCATCGTTATCGAGTAGTTCTTGAAGATCTGCTGCACGTTAATGCTATAAGTGAAGTTTGAGCTGATTGCAACCGATGAAGGACCTGTGACTGTCACCGGACCGGTTGTGGTTTGATTGGTGGCATTCGCACCCACGGCTATTACTGAACCAGCAATAAGAGCGATAATTATCAGGCTCACAATGAATGTTCTCACGATCTGAACCTCCTTCTGAATATCAACATTACCGCTACCATTGCGAGCACGATGAAGGCAGAGAAAGCGTAGATGTAATAGTCTTGGGTGAGGTGAGAGTACGGGGAAAGGTCATGTCCAGTTCCGGTCCCGGTGCTCAGCTTCAGCTGCGGAGTTGCAAGCGTGACTGTGACGATCTTTGTGGTGTTTCCATAGCTTATCAGCACGGAAATTTCCTGACCAGCCAGTGATTTTCCTGAGGTAGAATTGATGAAGATGTACGTCGTGTTGTTTCTGCCTGATGCAAGGTAAGTGGTGAAGTTTCCAGAATTGTTGAAGGTCGCCATTATGCCATTCGAGGTCAACAGTCCTTGATCGAGGATCGATGCATTTATTGCGGTCAGTACGTTCCCAGTGTTGTATATTGTCAGAGGGATCTCCAGCACATTTCCAACGACCTTGCCGGTGCTGTTGCTCAACTTTGCAGTTATGTCCTGAACTTTATTTACCGTGAAATTGACTTGGACATTCTGGAACGTGTTTCCGAAATAGACCCTAACATCGACGCTCTGTGAGCCGGCGGTCGCACCAGATGGAATCTTGATCGTTACGTTGGTCTCCCCTGAAGTGTTCGGTAGCAGCGTTATTGCATTGCCGCTTACGTAGAATGTCGACGAATTACCGATCGTGAATTTCAAGGGGACATTTGCGTGGTTCGTTATTAGGAGCGGGAAGGTATAAGACTGGCCCGCAGAGAGAAGCGGTTGACCCGATTCCGCATAGAATGATGCCTTCACAATCAGGTTTAGCTTGAAGGCTAGCGTGGCAGAGCTTATACCCGACACTTTTACATTCTGGTTGATCGAATAGTTGTCCAGATACCCGTAGTTCGAATAGGTCGTGGTGGCGCTGAATGTGTAAGTGCCGTTAGGCAGATTTATGATTCCCGATGAATGGAGATAATAAGGTGCATCGCTCTTGATCGAAACCATCCCTGAATATGATGAATTGTTCAGGTATGTTCCATAGTTAAGGGGATACGCCTTATGTAGGGCTATGTTCAAGTTGAGGCCCGTGCTCTTGAGATCGAACCCGCCGAAATATGCGAGATTGCCAGAGGTCACGTAGATGGAGTAGTTTCCTCGGGGTAATGATATCGTTTCAGAACCCACCATACCTGTCACGTTCTTTGGTCCCTGGATGTAATATGTTCCTGCGTTGAGTGTTGATCCACCATAAGTAAAGTTCATAGAAACGTTGGAAAGCGCTTCAACAAGTACACCCTTGAGTGTGATGGATTGTGGGGAAGAAATGTAACTTGTAGTGGAGGCATAATAGATGTAGGAGGTGTTGAAGTTCTTTTCAAGGGTAAAGGAATAAGTTCCTTTTGGCAGAAGAATGGAGCCCCCCCAGCTCACATTTCCGGACGACGAACCTATGTTGACGTTACCCGACGGAGAAGCAGAAAGGGTGACGTTATAGGCCGTCTTAAAATTCAGTGAGATGTTCGTGTCTTTTGTTAGGTATATCTTTTCGAGTGCTGCAGTTGTCCCGCTATAAGCATAGATCGTATAGGTACCTACCGGCAGTGTGGTGTTTAGCGTTGTGGATACGAGAGTACCATTACTGAAGACATAGACCTCCTGGACCGGGTCGACATTCAATCTGGCCATCACTGACAGGCTAGCGGTAAAGCCTTGAGGCGAAGCCCCAGGACCAACAGTAATGATATTCTGGGAGGAAGTGACACCCGTCCCTGGATGAGAGAAAGTCATGGAATAGTTTCCTGGTAACATTGTGAGGTTGAAGTAGTGAGTGCCCGAAATCACGTAATCCTGTGTGCCATTCAGATAGAGATTGATTGGAACGCTTCCGGAGTACGACGCATAGACGGAAACATTCACCGGCAGAGCCTGAAGTTCAATATTGGTTGGTGAAGAGGACTGTACGGTATAACCCGGAGAAATGAAGCCGGTGCTGCTCAAACTCGCTCCATCATAGAGGTATATTGAGTATGAACCGTTGGATCCAACGAACGAGTCGTAATACGGACCACTTCCCATCTGGGTAGTCAGAAGACCTTTTACCGTCGTACCATTGCTTGTGACTGTCCCATCCAGCTGCTGTCCTAGATTTCCTTTAAGGTTCAGGTACTGGGTTTGGTCACCCAGCGTGAAGTACAAGGATGCGACGTAGAGTGAAGCGTTATATTGCGAGTGCGTCACCACGCTATAGTCGCCTGGAGGCAGATAGATTGCGAAGTGACCTGTGTTGTTGCCGTAAAGGCTGACAAGAGTATTACTTCCTGTGATCGAGATGTGTGTGTAGCTCTGGGTGGTATTACTAACTGTGTACTGGCCCGTTACAAGATAAGACCTCAGAAGGTTAAGTAAAACGGTTTTCGCCCCAGAAACGTTCAAGATCCCCGAAGCAGAGTAGTATGAGCCATCGAAGAGAATATCCGTATAGAATGTATTGGTGGAGACTGGTGAACTGTAATATCCGATGCCCTGAGAATTTGTCAGCACTGTCTGAGTACTCAGATTACCCGAACCGTTGTTGATTTGAATGGGTGCACTTACAACGTGACCATCGACCTCAGTGATGAAAGTGATTTTGTACGTTCTGGAGAACGATAGATCCAGACGAGTGGTCGTATTGTTTGTCACTCTTGTCGTGAAATTATCCCATTGTCCGGAGCTAGTTGCGCTGACATTGAACACTCCCGGAGGCAGCTCAAATAGCTGTGCAGGCTTGGTGAGATTGTATGTCTTGCTATAATTCCCTCTACTGAAGGTTATATTTGCACCAGGAGAGATTGAGTTCCCGCTTGCAAGCGTGGCGTTCAACGTCCCGTACGTCATGGGGATGTCATGTGAAACGGTGGAATCCGAGACAGTGACAGAGGAGATGTTGTTATACCATTTCCCTTCCGTGTATACGGAAATTTCGTAGCTGTATGGAGCGACGTTTGAGAAGTGGTATGTTCCATTTGGTGATGTAGTGGTGTAGTAGGCCCTGTTGTATGTTAGGTTGTAAAATTTGACCGTTCCATTTATTGGTTGGTCGGGATTAGTGAATGTGCTGATCTTAGCGATGTTCAGAAATGCAAGACCATTGACGTCTGTTGAGTTGATAACCAGATTGTGTGTGATATTCCAGGTCGGCCCATAGTTGTTGTAGCTCAACCTATCTGCCTGAGCATTGGAGATCGTGACGTTGTAGTATCCCAGAGTCTTGCTTCCGACCATGTACAGCTGGTTGTATGCTCCAGTGGAATAGGTGATGGTATCGTTCCCTGCAACTGCATAGATTGAGTAATATCCTGTAGAATTCGTCAGGACGGTTTCGTGTGGGATTCCGTACTGGTCTGTCACTGTTACTCTTGCTCCCTGAACAGGTTGCCCGCTATTGTCATACACTCTACCACTGATGATTGCACCGGGGTAGTACTGCAGGAAAACCACGTCACTTGATAGGATATAGGACGGCGGGAATAGATCCGTTGTGCCGTCGTGGTTCTTCAGATATTGGTATCCCTGCTCTAGGGAAACCTCTTTCCATGCAGAGGAATGGTTCTGATAATCTGTATATGGATTCCACAAAACTGTCTTGTAGGCAACTTCAAAGTTGGACATCCCCCATCCCTGCATGGCGGGATACGAACTCAGGCCGCTAGAGTACCCAGGTATACCGTTGGTAGATCCAATTGTGGACGGTGGGTATCCGATGAACCCTCTGTAGATAGTAGTGTTGTAGAACTGTGGCGTATATGAGATGTTGTAGCTGGCCGCTGTATCTCCAGATGGGAAATTCTGTATTGCGTAAGTGTTGCCGGAAGTGTCCGTGACGTTTATGTTGTAAAATTCTGTCGGAACTATTTCCCCAGATGCATTGACGTACGGGAAATCACCTAGATACGAAGGAGCGTAGAATATTCCCGTATTCGTTCCATTGAACGGGAAGAGGCTGTAGTCCACCGCTACGTAACTCATGTACTTGCTCATGAATTGCTCAACGGCTGAGTACAGGTTGATCAGAGTAGCAAGTGAATATGTGTTCGTCAGGAAATGTTCCATTATTATGTAAACAGCATCTCCTCTCTGAATTGACTGGTGTTGACCATAGTAGGAAGGGTTTGCGTTGATCTGTGCTATCATTCCATCCTGATGTGAGTTGCTCGGATTAGCCATGTAGCTCATTACAAGGTTTGTGCCATTTTGACCGAGGTAATCATTCAGGAGAGGCAGAATAGGCGAATTGTTAAAGTTGCCCGTTACCGTGTAATTGTAGAGCATCTGAGTAATCATCACGGAGAGCATTTCACTTTCGTTCTGGGCCAGCAGTATCTGGGCGGCAGGATAGACTCCGTCCTGGAAGTTATCGGCCATTACAGGATGGTTCCCCTGTTCCAGCGTCTGGAAACCATAGTCCCACCAGGATATGAAAGCGGGACGTTGGTTAGGCGACTGGTTAGCATCCTGGTTCTGGAACCACACTAGTGCCCTGTTCCACGGCTGTTGTGGAGTAGCCATGGCTGCGCCGAACGCCCCCAGATAGTACGGGGCAGAATAGTTTGCAGGTTTCAGGAAGTTAGGGGTATCGTTGTAAAGCTGGCGATCATAGGAAGTCTTGTTGTTGTATGGAATGGCTGAATCGACAGCGTAGAATGTTGTTGGAACGATAAGGAGGAAGACTACGATGAGTATGGCTGCATAATGGGCAAATTTGAACTCTCTCCTAAGAGCAGTCTTAATGGATCTTCCCTTCGACTTGTCGACTGCCTCTTTGAACGACAGTAGCTCGAAAGCCCTGACAACGATGTAGCCTGTAAGTATTGAAGCTGCAGTAGCACCGAAGTAAAGGAACTTTGAAGCTATCATACTTATGACAATGATGCCGCCGAAGTAGAGGATAGCCAGAGTCATATTGAATGTGGCAGTTCTTATCCACTTGTAGACCAGGTATGCGAGGCCTATGAAAGAGGCGAAGAAAGTAAAAGCACCGAATTCCAGGAGGTCCTCTCCCAAGGGAAGTGCCTGGGCTTCAGCAATCGTATCGTATATCTTGTTCTTGACGAAGTAGTGCTGTCCGGAAAGTATCGATTTAAGGATGGTGTTATCAAATTTGTAAAGCAATGCAATTCCAGCTGCTGCGAGAACGATGAAAAGTCCGATGGACAACAACCACGGTCTCTTCTGTAAGAAAAGGAAATATATGGACACAAGAAGCAGGATACCCCACATCATTAATGGGTAGTCGAACCTGATCGGGATGAAGTGTGCGACATAATACCATGGGAAAGCTATGATGAATGCCGAACCAAAGAAGAGATTTGAGACGAATATTCCGAGTGAGTTCTTTTTCTTGATTGCAAAGATTGCCAGTTGTAATACCGAAGCTCCCACGAGTATTAGCATCAGCGATATTGAGCCTACCCAGGTGAGTAGCGATGCAGCTAGGGAAACTCCTGCTAGCAACGCGTAGATAACTGAAATTGGATTGCTTCTTATGGATGGAACTATGCTCTTGACTATTGGCATGTCAGGAGCATCGAATTTGAAAGTATTGACGGCGCGAAGGAAGAAATATATGAACATCAATCCAAACAGTGCCGTGTAAATATCGAAGAGCCCGATAGTCCCGATGCTCTTCATAAGGGTCAGTGGAGACATAGCCACAAGTACAGCCGCCAACAATCCAACCTTGTACCCGAACAATTCCTTTCCAAGATAGTAGGTAGGGAAAACGATGAACGCTCCTCCTATTGCTGTGCTAGCAATGAACATGGTCATGGTAGACTTGAACACCCCTCCAAGGAATGGGGAGAATGCATAGCCTAACAGGACTATCAGCCAGTGGAATAACGGCGGTCTCGGGTTCTCAAGACCGATTGGAAAATTGAGACTAGGATCGAACAATAACTGATGATGGGTGGACAGTATGTACTGAACAATTCTCATGTTGTAGTATGCATCAGAACCTCCGGAAACAGCGTACTGCGCCTTTACCGAAGGACCGATAACGAAGTACAAACTCAGAAACAGGGAGAAGAAGAATGTTATCGCAAGGATAATTCCAGTCTTCGTCTCAGTGCTCATGTTTGTTAAGGAGTTCTTCAGCACCTTTATTCTGCTCATTGAATCCATCAAGTCCACCGATTATTCGGGCTAATCGAGAACCTCCATTAAAAGCTTTGCAGCGAATAGCTGTTTGCATAGTAAATTAAGACGTATCAACAGTGTCTGTAAATGACTTGAATACCTATATAAAAAGTGAACAAATGAAGCTACAAAGTAGTTCAAATAAGTTGACCGAAAATTCAGCAGTGATCAATAACAAATGATCCAGACACTTTAACCAAGTTAAAAATATTAATGCAGGCAAGAAAGCTTAAATAGATGACGGAAGTATTTAAGCGTGTTCTGTTCAAGATGCGGTTACGAAAACCGTTCTGGAGCAAATTTTTGTGCGAGATGTGGAGCTTCCCTTTCATCCCCTCAGGATGCTCAAACAGAAAACAAGAAAGATGATAGACAGGGAAAATTTGAAGCACAGCCAAGTAATTCAAACCAAACACAGGCGCAGTCCACTATCACCGTACTCAAGAGGCACTGGACTGCCACATTAGCTGCAATAGTCTGGATCTTAACTGCTCTAGCAAATTTTTATCTGGTTATAGCCAACGCTATAATCGGAAATAGGATAGGATTTGGACTTGACCTATTACTCACATTCCTCTCTGCTGCAGCGGTCTATGATTTCTTTGATGGTGACAAGGAAGCACTTTACTTTGCAACTGCTGCAATAGTGATAGCATTTATTTTCGATGTAATCGCAGGAGCGTGGATAACGGTTGCAGAGGTCATTGTCATTGCCATTTTCACGTACCTGCCATTCAATCATCTAGTTAAAGACGGAATCAAAGCTCACAATTACAAAATTGTGGGAGCTAACTGACATCCTCTCCATCCTGAAGGATTGGAGGTTCCTGCTTCATC
>JAJYRY010000018.1 GCA_021793855.1 Thermoplasmata archaeon | reverse complement strand
ACAGGATGACCCATTCATAATAGGATGTGAAACCCTCGCTCAACCATAACAGATTGGTATAGACTTCCTTCGTGTAGTCGAAAGGTCCCAGTTCTTTGGGTCTAATCCTTTTGACGTTCCACGTGTGAAAAAATTCGTGTGAAACTGTTGTCAGGAAAATCTTGTAATCGAAATCATCAATTAGCTTATATTCTGGCATCAGGATTGCTGTGCTGTTCTTGTGCTCCAGTCCTCCATAGTACTCGTCAGGGACCGTTATGATTAAGAATACGTAGTTGTCGTATGGAAGTTTTCCAAACATTTTCCCCTCCTCTTCCACTATCTTTTTGAAGTCCTGGGTTATGGATTCCTTATCTCGTACCATTCTCCCCTGCCAAGCTATGGTGTGTCTCTTGTTCATGACTGTGAATTCAGCTACCTGTAAGTCTCCGATCAAGATCGGACAGTCTGCAAGATGGTCGTAGTCGTTCGCAACGAATAGGTTCTTCTTTTGGGGCATTCCCGTGGCTATCTTCCACTTTCCTAGATCCTTGAACTTGACTAAGTACTCAGAGTCTTTCTTCCCTTCCGGGTAAAAGAATAGGGTCGCTCCGTTGATCAGGACAAAAGACCTGTCAGAGTAAGAAGTGTCGACAGTCAGTTCATCGCAGTAAACCTCATAATCCACAGATGCAGATGGCCCCCTTGATTCTATTTTCCACCTGTTCTTGGAGACCTGTTCAACCCTTCCTTTGGACACTAAATTGCTTACGTGTCTCGAAAAGTCTCTGACCAAATACGAGCCCGGTGTCCAGACTGGCATAACTATTTCGTCCTTTCCAGAAGAGGGAAATTCCATGTGCACTTTCAGTATTCCAGAGTGAGATTCAGACAGATCAACAGTGAACTGTACCGACATAACTGACAATCTCCCAATACAAAAAAAAGGTTGTGGCTATTCCCGGTAGGAACCAAGTCGCTTAAAATGCATACGAAAAAACTTTAATTGGCTCAAATTTGAGTTCTCGAAATCGCAATGGATACAACGAGTTGGCTTCCAGATTTGAACACTCGTCTAACAATATTCATTCTACCTCAGATGGGGACGAATGGTTGGGAGGAATTTGCTTGAGTGGGAAAACGGTCCAAACGTCCTTGACCAATCTTAGGAAACTCATAGTGCACAAACAGCGCCTCACCGGTAAGTTTCCTACCGGTGGAACCAAAGAGGACATCCTGTCAGTTATGAGAGATGTTGCCTATATCCAATGGGACCCGATAAACGTCGTTGCTCCCGCTCACATTATTTCTTTGTGGTCCAGAATAGGAAAGTTCAATCCCTCCGATTTGGAGAAGCTCTTGTGGGAAGATAGAAGGGTGTTTGAACACTATACTCCGGTATTGATGTTGATGCTGACCGAAGAGTATCCTATTTTCTATTCCCTCATGAAGAGGTATCCAAAATCTCTCCGTGGAACATGGGGTTCCCACTCCGAACATGCGCAGAAGTTCCTTTCTGAAAATCATGATCTACAGAAAAGGGTTCTGAAAGAATTGAAGGATGGACCTTTGCGTCTTGATCAGTTGATGGATTACACTCCGTCGAATAGGAGTGCTGACGGTTGGAGCTCAGACAGCAAGGTCTCAAACATGATGTTCCATCTTCACATGCTGGGGAAAGTGATGATAGTTGGACACCACAAGAATCAGAATGTATGGGGGCTTTCTGACGATTTCCTTCCAGAATGGGTCGAAAGGAAACTTCTGACAGAAAACGCAGCAGATAGGGCCGCTGCTACACGGGCTCTGAAGGCTATGGGTCCTGCAACACTGGGTGAAATAAATTATTACTTTGTCAGGGGACGCTACCACGATCTCAAGAGAGCTCTATCTGGACTGGAGAAAGAGAAGGAGATTACACGGCTCAGGATCGAAGATATAGGAAGAAAGGAGGAGCGATACATTCTGTCTAAAGATATTCCACTTCTGGAATCGATGGATGACATTGATTTTGTGCCGAGGGTATCACTACTCTCTCCATTCGACAACATGATTTCTGGAAGGAACAGAACGAGTCGCGTTTTTGGTTTCGAGTACATCCTCGAACAATTCGTGCCCAGGGAGAAGCGTAGGTATGGAACATATGTACTTCCCATATTGTGGGGAGAGAGGCTCATTGGCAGGATAGACCCTAGAATGGACAGAGAAGAAAAGATTCTCAAAATAAATGCTGTACACAAAGAACCTGGAGCGGATATTCCTGCCGAAGCTATTGAAGAGATTGGAACCAGAATCGAAGAGCTGGGTCGTTTCCTGGGAGCGGACGAAGTGAAATATACCTCCATAATTCCCCCTCAGTGGAGAGGTCGACTCAACTAGAAGCCTTCTGTGCCGCCTGGAATAGTCTGAATTGTGCAGTTCCGTTTGAATACTAGGCTTTGCTCTCTTCCATCACCCTAGAGTTGTGTGCATCTATGAGGAGAAAGATGGATTCGTCCTTGTGTTCAAACTGAAGCGACCACACTGGAATGTGGACGAGGTACATGTCGGCAATGTCCACGTTCACGTTCGCTGAAAGGAAACCATGAACATTTCTCTGAAGCCTCCTGATCTCCCACTGCTGAATTCTGAGCTTTCCCTCCATTCTTGCTTTTTCTTCCCCCATCGTTCCGTTCAAAAGCTTTATTGGCCCGCTCACGTCGTCCTGTCCTATCGGTCTCTTGTCGGAGAGATTGAAAACATAATCAGGTGGTTGGTACTGGTTCATGTTCTCTATTGCAATTACTGGATAATTCACCTCGTTTACATCGTTTCCTGATTCCACAATAGTCTGGACATTAATCGTTGGGCCACCAAAACCACCTCTTCCCCCCATTCCAGCTCCAACAAATCCTCCGGGACTGACCTGCTCCTTCTTGAACTGATACTGTGCGGAGTATCCTGCGTCCATTATCCAGTAAGGCAGGTAGTTAAGATCCGACTTCTTGAGTGTGCTCTTCTCGAACAGATGCCTGTGAAATATGCTATTGTCCAGAAATGCCTTTGCCACTAACTCAGCCTGGTCCTTCATCTGGACTTTGATGTCGAGAATGTAGTGTTTTTCGACTTTTGTCCAACCCAGTGACCCCAAAGAAATTGAGGTGCCGCAATATGTACAGACAACCATTGCCTCTCCGGGTGCAGGGTTGAGCGGCGCTCCGCAATTAGGACATTTCATGTCCTTCAGGACTGCCTGCTGGTCCTGGGAACTGTTCCCTCCCTGTTTTGTAGTTTGAGACTGACTCCCCTGCTGAGGCGCTCCACATTTAGGACAAAAGTCCGAATCATCTGGAATAGATGCGCCGCATTTCTTGCAGTACATTTCAGTTCACCTTCTCGCCACAATTCGGACAGAACTTTGCTCCTGGCTGTACTTCCGTCCCACACTTCGGACATTTGGTCGTGATGGATTTCCCACACTCTGGACAGAACTTTGATGTCTTTGGTATGTTCTTGCCACAGTAAGGACATTTCATCTGCTCTTCAGATGAAAAATCATATCCACACGATGGGCAGAACTTTACGTTCTCGTCCACGTCGGTTTGACATTTGGGGCACTTCTTCACTCTCTTTTCTGCAGGAGGCTGCTGTTGGTTCATCCCCTGCGCTATGTTTGATGACATTGGATATGCCATTCCTGCTCCAGCTCCCAACCCCATTCCGAGACCTATTCCTGCTCCAGCAGTTCCACCAGGGTTCTTCGCTGCATCCACCATGGCCTGACCAGCCTGGAACTGCAGATAGTTCGCACCCACTGCCTTCATGCTCGAACGGGTATCTATTGCCTTCTGGACCTCATCCGGAAGCGATATCGTCAATCCGGAAATCTTGTTTAACTCTATTCCGTATTGATCGAAAGCAGCCTTTGCGCCAGCCAAAACAGCTTCCTCTGTGTTCATCAAGTTGGATGGGAGATCGAGCACCGATATTCCCTGGTCTTTCATCTTTCCAAGCACGTTGTAGATAAGCATTACGACCTGGTCCCTTATCCTGTCTTCCACCTGTGCAGTAGTCTCGACATTGAAAGTACCCACAAACTGATTTATGAATATTGAAGGGTCCGAAATCCGGTACCTCATATCACCAAAGAGCCTGAGCATGACGATATCGAAGTCCTTGTCCCTGAATGCGTAAGGTTCCTTGGATCCAAATTTTCCGTCGATGATCCTTCTCTGCAGGTAATACACGTAGGCCTGCTGCTGGATACCGGTCAATAGTTTTACGAGACCCCCAATGATTGGTGCGTTGAGATCGGTCAGTGCATATCTTCCAGGCTTGTCGATATAGAATATTGCCTTTCCATCCCTGAAAAAAACAGCCGTTTCGTCTTCCCTGACGACTGCATTGTCGTTCAACTTGATCAGTCTGGGAACCTTCCACATTATGTTTCCTTCTTTGAACTGATCCTCCCATTCAAAAGTAGTCGAACCAAATGCGCTTCCACCACTTGGTGGTACTCCACCCCTCTTTCCAAATGGCATTTAGACTCCCCCATAGAGAAGCGTTTCCCTGCTGCTGTTCAGATCTGAAATTGCCGAAATGATGTTGTTGATTCCCGCAATCCCGTCTTGATTGACATTTCCAGATGAGCAATTCTGCACGAACGAGTTCACTCCCTTCTGAAGATTCTGTATCTGGTCGAATATCTGCATATCCAGATCATACAGTGCTGAAATCTTCTTTGCATCCACCTTGATTGGTGCGGATATTCCAGAATACCCTGCCCCATGGTGTTTGACAGCCTCTGCGACAGTCTGGATCCTGGACCTGAGGACCCCAATCGGCTCGAGTCCCTTGAACTGGCCGCTGCTAACGAGTGAACCTTCGCCAGTTTTCAGATTCGATATAACGTCCAGCATTTTCTTGTACAATTCGTCCTTCAAAATAATATCAGCATCACGCAAGTCTTCGTTTATCCTATACCCGTGGTAGCCAGGGAATATGAGTTGGATCTTTTTGATTACTCCTCTGTCCTCTACGACCTGATCCCTTAAGTCGGTCATGGAGCGTTGATAAAAAACGAAGTCAAAATACTTTCCACTATTGTCTTTTCCTAGCCCCCGTGTTCTGATGAAACTCGGAAACCCTGAATTCTGAAAATTCGCATTGTATAAATGTTAAATTCGTCTAAAATCCCGTACAGTAGGCAGTCCAGACAACTGTTAATATCTTGAGTGCGATTCTGAAACATGAGAAATGAGGGGGAAACTGGTGGTAAGAAATTTTCCGAACTTGCCATTAAGTACTCCAAGGAATATCAAGGGAAGATTCAGACCATGCTCAAGGTACCGGTCAGAAGTCTGGAGGACTTCTCGGTGTGGTACACTCCTGGAGTAGCAGCAGTTTCACTTGAGATCGCTAAGGACAAGGAATTGTCATTTGACATGACATGGAGATGGAACACCGTTGCGATTGTCACAGATGGAACAAGGGTCCTCGGACTTGGAAACGTTGGACCGGAAGCTTCATTGCCCGTGATGGAGGGTAAGGGACTTATCTTTAAGTACCTGGGTGGGGTCGATGCAATACCGATTCCTATAAACGTTCATGAAAAGGAACAAATTGCCAGCATCGTAAAGGCAATTGAACCTGCCTTTGGAGGGATAAACCTAGAGGACATAGAATCGCCGAAGTGTTTCTACCTGCTAGAAACGCTCAGAAACGAGATGAACATACCCGTCTGGCATGATGACCAGCTTGGAACTGCGGGAGCGACACTTGCAGGGCTGCTCAACGCTCTCAAGCTGACGGGAAGAAACGAGAGAGACACCAAGATAGTCATCGTGGGATCTGGCGCCGCAAACATCGCTACGATCAAGTTATTCGACTCAGCGGGATTCGATATTGGAAACATCACTGCGGTCGATTCGCATGGGGTTCTGCACCCGGAGAGGGAGGATATGGATGTTTTGATGAAAGATAATCCTTGGAAATACGACCTCGGAATCAGGACAAACAGAAAGAGGATCACAGGAGACGTCCAGAACGCGCTTGAAGGTGCGGATGTTTTGATAGCGGCATCGAAACCGGGACCTGGTACCATAAAGGGCGAGTGGATCAAGAAGATGGAAAGGAGGGCAATTGTGTTCGCACTTGCAAACCCAGTGCCTGAAATATGGCCTAGCGAAGCGAAGGAGAATGGCGCAGAGATCGTTGGAACCGGAAGGTCTGATTTTCCAAACCAAGTCAACAATAGTCTGGTATTTCCTGGAGTTTTCAGGGGAGCGCTGGATGCCAGGGTCAGGAAGATTAGTGAACCTATGATCGTCAGGGCTTCAAGAGAGCTAGCTCTGTTTGCAGAGGAGAAAGGACTCACGGAAGACTACATCCTTCCCACAATGCAAGAATGGGAAGTGTTTCCAAGGATCGCGGCTGCAATAGCAGAAGAAGGCGTCAAAGAGAATCTGGCGAGAGTAAAAATGAGCAAGAAGGAATACTACGAACGGGCTAAGAAAATTATCTCAAGCAACAGGGAAATGATAGAAAAAATGATGGATGAGAATCTTATAAAGAAGGTGAAATGAACATGGAAGAAATCAAAATCAGGGACCTAAAAAGAGAAGATCTCAAGGATGCGACAAACCTGGTAATGAGATTAAAGAAGTTCAACTCGGAGCACGACCCACTTTTCAACGTTTCTCCGGACCTTGAAAAGAATGTAACCGCATATCTCGAGAGCGCGATCAAGCTTGAGACCAGGGACGTGCTTGTCGCAGATTACAATGGAAAGATTGTTGGGGCGATAATGGGAGAAATCATAGACAGACCCTTCTACATCCCAGACAAGGAACTGAGGATAACCGAGATTTATCTCCTGCCAGAATTCAGGAAGGGCGGACTTGGCAGGAAGTTGCTGGATGCCTTGGTTGTGAGGGAGAAGGGGAAGGGATGCGGCATGATCACAGTAGAATTCCCAACTGAGAACCTGCTTGGACACAAGTTCTATACTAGCCTTGGAATGAGAGGAATCCAGTCGATATATGGGAAAAAGTTATAGGATATAACTCCACGCAGGATTGCATATCTGGATCTGCTACTCTGCCCAAATCTCACCTAGTCTGATCGAGAACCTTTATTGATCTATTTACTGAATATATTTTGACAGATATAGAGAGAACAGGAGTACAACGAATACTGTTGCTGCAATGACCACGAATGTTCTGTCCCTCTCCCTTGCATAGATCAAAACCTGAATGAAAATTCTCCCGAACGGAGAGAGTATCAACAGTAGAACTCCAAGCTGAATGATTGCAAATGACTTGAACTTGAAAACTCCGTATGTGATTGTACCCAGGTAGTGGGGAAAGACAGCAGTATTTGGTCCATATGACTGCAACAGTATATCTATTGGCACCTTCAGATAACCGGTAGAGTCTGTTGCAAGGTATGTTATGAGACCTATCACAATCACAGATAGGGATATGATTACACTCCATATGAGATAAAACGAGAGGACCTTGGAGGATATTTTCTCCTCTTCTTCCTTTTCTTTTTCAAACAGTCTTTCTTTGCCAGTACTCATAGGTGCAACCCCATCCCGCCTATTAGCAACACCCCACTCCGCAACATTTCTATCGCAACAACGAGAATTACCGCCGCAAACAGGATCCTTACTGTTCTACCCCTGACTTTCATAAGGAGCCGCGACCCAACTAATGCGCCGATGAGGACTCCAATTGCAACGGGGGCTGCAATATAGGGATTGACGTCGCCGTTGAAGAAATATATTCCAGCACTGGCGGCCGCTGTCATCCCGATCATGAAGTTAGAAGTCGTAGTGGATACCTTGATTGGTAGCTTCATGAAGAGATCCATGGCAATGACCTTGAAGACTCCTGAACCAATTCCGAGTAATCCCGACAGTATTCCGGCAACGAACATCATTGCTGAACCACTCTTGACCCCCGAAACGTTGTAGTTCACTTCTTTATCCAATTCGAGATTGTGATAGTGGGATTGGAGCGACATTCTTTCGGCGATTGGGTCGTTCTTGATATTTTCCGGCTGGTTGACCTCTCCAATCTTCTTGATGAGTGGAAGGACAGAAATCAAAAGAACAATTCCAAAAATAAGGTATATTGCCGCTGGGTTTTTGATGCGCAGTCCCAAGAATGCACCAACTATTGCACCCGTAGTCGTGAACAAGACTAGGAAAGTACCCACTCTAATGTTTGAAATCTTGTCCTTCACATACGCAGACGCTGACCCGCTTGACGTTGCTATAACAGAAACGATGGATGCTCCTATTGCAAGATAGATGGGCACGTGAAAATAAAGAGTCAGGAATGGAACTATTAGTACTCCTCCACCCAATCCAGCCATTGAACCTATGATGCCCGCAAAAACTGATGCAACTAATATTAAAATGAGGTACAGAACTAAATCAAACACTCGGGTTAATCCAAACACAACAGATTAATTTTGCTTTTCGGTATGCGAACCTTACCGAATAAATTTCCCCGCATCTCAGGAGTACTTTAGATCATCGATGTACTTTGCCCTCTCGAGGACTTTGAACTTTGAAATATCCTTTGGAATTTCCAGGACCTTTACGTTCACTATGGAATCGACGTAGCTCTCAAAATCCTCTTCAGACATGTTCTTGAATGTGAGGTTTCCGATATTCTTGAAGCTGATTTTCTTGTTGTTCTTGACGAGTTCGGGCCCGGATATCTCTATTGAGTTCAGATCCTGGATGTAAGTGATTTTCGAGTCTTTTACCGCCTGGAAAAATTCTTCCCCGACCTTCTTTGTCTCCCCTGCAGCCGCAAGCAGGACCTTGAAGGCGTCGTTGGTTAAATCTCCGACAGTTTTACCGGTGTCCCTTGCAAGGTCTTTCACTCTAGCATAGACCCTCTTTTGTATTCCCTTGATCGATACATTTTCTGTGTCTTGGCGATCATTCTTTTCTTTTTCATCCGTCATGAAGGACAATGGTTATCTGGAATATAAGATTTCTGGTTTTCCATAAATCAAGTTGTCAAGAAAGTATTCAGGAGATCTGCGAATTTCTCTGGAAATTGGACGTGAGGTACGTGATTCCCATTTTCTATCTCGACGAGGGTGCTTCCCTGTATATATGCATGGAGCATCCTTCCGTTTTCAATTGGGATGACCTCGTCATCCTTTCCCCATATGATCAGCGTCTTCGCCTTTAATTTCTTCAATTCGGACTCCTTGAGTTTCCAGCTGGGATTAGAGTTATTCTTCACTATGTTGGATATGACCGACCGAGCGTTCATTGGGTTGCCGCGCACTACCATTTCCACGAATTGGTCTCTGCTTCCCTCTTCCATTTCTCCGAACGTTCTGTTTACTCCAGCGCTGTCTTCCAGCACCAGGTGAGTGGGTTGCTTTCTGTCGAGTGAATAGCGCATTGCTACCCATCCTCCGTAAGAATTGCCTACTAGAGAGACATCTTCCAGACCCAGGGCTTCTGTTAGTTCCCCTATCACGTCTTCCTGCACACTGATGGTGTACTCGATGTCGGGTTTCGCTGACCTTCCCTGACCCACCAAGTCAAGAAAATAGAGACCGATACCTTCCTTCAGATGCTGTGGCAACTTCATCCAAGAGTTACCTGTCCCACCCAGACCGTGAAGGAAGATAACCGGGATTTTTCCACTTCTCTCGATGTAAGATATGGTTCCATATGAGGACTCGAAACTCCTTCTGAACACCGTCTAAAAGGCTGTCACGCAATAAAGCGTTATTCAATTAGTTTTATTAGCAGGTACAAATTATACTAGTCCGTGGAAAAGATAGCTTCCAAAAAAAGCCTAAACGTAGCTGGAGTTCTGCTTTTTGTTTTTGCCGTTCAATTTACCATTATGTTGTTTATCACAGAGGCACTCTATCACGGCTACAGCATTGCAAACAATTACATCAGTGATCTCGGAGTCGGTCCAACGGGATTCCTCTTCGACACGTCCATTTCTGTCCTTGGGATTGCGGTTATAGCATCAGCATTCTTTCTGTATCGCGGTTTCGACGTAAAGGTGTTCCCCATCCTGTTAGGACTGACCGGTGTCGGTGCACTTCTGGTTGGTGTTTTCAATGAGAGCTATGGAGCGCTTCACGGATATGTTTCGGACTTAACATTCATAATGGGACCATTGACCGCAATCTACGCCTACAGGTACCAGACCTCTCCCTTTAAGTTCATGTCGGTCGCTCTTGGAGTGGTCTCGTACATCGCAATCATCTTCTACATGTTCTTTGGGTCACCCATTATAGGCGTCGGCGGCTGGGAGAGACTGATCGTTTATCCCTTCCTTCTATGGGGAATAGGTTACGGGGCATTCTTGACAGGATTGTCTTACAAGTAGATTGCAGAAAATTTGCGGCCAATTGCTTGGAAGTCAGGGGATGGCTAGAACTGACTGGCCTTGTTATTCCTCATCGTGATCTGGAAGGCTCAGGACCTTCACATTTGAGAGACTGGGACCAATTATCCCTTGAAGGTCTCCGAACATCCCCGAGATGCTTCCAATAGCCTTGTCTATCTCCTTCGTTCTCTTGGCCCATTGTCTCTCCATCGACCTCTTTTCCGATTCTATATCGTTTCTCATCCGCACTATACCATCCGCCACTGCTTCAACCCTCTGCCTGAACTGCGTGCTGGTGAGGTAATGGTAGAGAATGTCCTTGGTTTCATTGCTGCTCTCCCCCAACCTCCTCTGTCTTGCAAGCTCGATCAGGTTCATTCTTGCAATGATTGCGAGTGGGACCGCATTCTCAAAATTAGTGACGAGAATCCCGTTCTTCACCCCAAACGTAGAGATGTCTTTCGGCAGAGACTTCGTGACTATTACCCCCGTTTCTGCATTATAGTTTACGAGATCTCCCTTGAGTTTCATAATCCATTCATCCTTCCATTCCTTCGTCCTCTTTGTCTCCCATGCTATTATTCCTGAGTCTATTCCAGCCGAATTCTTCACCGTGTGTATGAGATCCGGGCCCTTTGTCCCCTGAGTTACTGGGACGACCGCATCCATTGGGAATGCACCCCTCAACCTGTCCTCTAGCTCCTCCTCAAGGACCTCCCCCTGAAGCTGCTGTGAGCCCTGCTCGATTTTTTGCTTCAGTTCCTGAACCTGCTTCATCAGACTATCATTGGTTTGCTGAATCTCCCTGCTCTTGAGATTGAATTCTTCATTATACTCCCTCCTCAAGCTTTCTCTCATCTTCACTTTCTCTTCGTCCAGCAGTCTTTCCGATGCGATTTTCTGTTCCCTGAGATTCTCCTCCAGTTCCATCCTCTTCTTCCTCTCTTCGCTCTCCCTCTTCTGACTTTCCTGCAGATGCCTTTCCTTTATCGATATGCTGTCCTCCATCTGAGAAAACTTTGAGTTGAACTCCTCCCCCAGTCTCTCCTTCAATTTCTCTCTCTCATCGACGATTTTCTTTTCCATCTCTGATTTGAACTTCTTTTCGTACAGTTCGTTTGCCTTTGATTCTATGGACTCTCTCAGTGCGGTTGAAACGGGAATCTCGGCTCCACACTTAGAGCAAGTTACTGTGTCTTCGGCCATGATCTATCCAATTTCCCAGACCATTAATTATTTTTTGATGTGGTCAATAATATGAGCATGCGAAGATGCCGAATATCTCTCGATGTCAAAGGAGAAAGGAAGAAATTTTTAATATATCAATTTCCATCACCCCAACTGAGGAGGTGCCCTCATGTTGGCAAAGAGAAGACCGGATGATGACGAAGACTATGAGGATGATGAAGATTTCTGACCCCCTTTTGAGAAGAGGCTCCATCAAGGACATTGAAGAAATAACAAGAATAGAGAACAGGGCGTTTGGAAGTCATGCGTATGACTACCCCTCTCTGAGATACATGCTAGAGATAGCCAATTCTGTAACGGTAGTGGCTGTCCTGGAAAATAAGATCGTTGGATATGCTTCTGTCTATTTCAGGAAAAACTCTAAAATATCTCACCTTGAAAGCATAGCAGTGGACCCTGATTTCCAGGGGAGAAGAATTGGGAAAATCCTTCTTGACGAAGTCGAGAAAATATCCGTAGAAATGAAATGCACTCTCATAATTCTGGAGACGTTTGAGAGGAACATTGCTGCACGAAAGCTCTACAAGAACAGTGGATATGCGAACGAGTTGCTGGTCCCAGACTATTACCATACCCCTTACGACGGTTCAAAGAACGCAATAAGACTTTCAAAGTCGCTTCAAGTGAAATGATTATTTAGGCAAGTTGAATTCTCCTGAGAATGATTAGGGTTCTCGCAACCGGAGTTTTCGACATACTTCATCCGGGTCATGTCCATTTCCTGACCGAAGCAAAGAAACTTGGGGATGAGCTGGTAGTGGTAGTTGCAAGGGATTCGGTCGCTCAGAAAATAAAGAGATTGCCTTTCATACCGGAAAACATCAGGGTGGCTATGGTTGGCTCACTGAAACCCGTTGACAGGGCGATACTGGGGGTCGAGGGGAACATTTACGATATTCTGAGTGAAGTGAGGCCCGATATAGTCGCACTTGGGTATGATCAGGAATTCAATCCTGATGAAATTGTGGCAGAGGGAAAGAAGAGGGGACTTGAACTAAAGGTTGTGAAGGTTTCCCAGTATTCGGAAAGCGAATTTAACGGGACAAGAAAAATAATAAAGTTGCTCAAGACGAGATCATTGTGAATTCCATTCTTTAATAGAAGTCGCCCTTTTTCCGATGAATGAAATTGCGTTGGCCAGGTTCCGTGAATTGTCAAATGAAGAAGCGTGATCTATAAAATCAGCCTGCTTGAAATTCACGAAATTGTTGAAAGTGCGCTGAACATCGTCCACGATGCTTATGTCCGCAAACCTTGATGTTCTAGACAGTGGGTTTAGGTCTATCGCTATCACAAACTTCCCCATCCTTTTGAGCGCCTCAGCCCTGTCTCCGTCCTCCAGAGGAATTACGACAGTGTCGGAAGAAAATATCCCATTCCTCTCGCATTTCCCCCTGTTGCTATCAAGACCGGGTATGATTGCGTCTTGATTCAGTCCGAGAATTTCCAGCCCCATTTCCCTGAAAAAGGCAACTATCCTTTCGATCCTTTCCTTCGACCAGTAGAATATATTGGCTTCAACAGTAATACCAAATTTTTTGGAAAACTTCACTATCTCTGGGCCGGCAAGTGCTGCTGCGTTACCGTTAACGGATATCACAGCTTTCTTAGATTTCAGTAGCTTGTCAACTGCAGCCCTCTCCGCCTCTACTGAAAATTCCTGACTCTTCTCCCCGATCAGATAATCAAACGCCTCTCCCCTTCCCTGAGAGATCAATCCGGATACCGTAACTATACCCTTTTCGTAAAAGCTCAAAAGTGTTTCCCTTTTCTTAAGGCTCTCATACCTTGGATGGCTCTTAGGAACTTCCAATCTGTTCGCCTAGCCCTTCGTCGAGTTTTTCCAGAAATTCTTCTTCCCTG